>JALQSY010000003.1:0-22492 GCA_023264215.1 Candidatus Nanopelagicales bacterium | reverse complement strand
CCTGGCAGAGCGGCCGCGCACGTCCGACGTCGACCGACCGCTCGAGGTCTCGGCCCGGGCCGATCCGACGGGTGGCCCGGCGCCCGATGGCACAGCGGAGAGCGGCGGGCGCGTCGTCGTCGACGTGGCCGGGCAGGTGGAGCACCTCCTCGCTGAGCAGTTCAAGGCGCACGGCCTGCCGACCCGATTGGCCCCGATGTACTCGCAGATGCTCGTCGGCATGACCGCCCTCACCGGGCAGTGGTGGCTCGACGCTCGCAAGCCGCGCAAGGACGAGGTCGTGGCGCACCTGGTCAACCTCGCGTGGAACGGACTGGCTCATCTGGAGCCCAAGCCCCGGGCTGTGCGCGCCTAGAGCGCCTAGTGGGATCGGTCGACCACGCGAGCCCCCGGCACGGGGCCGTGGGCGTACCTGACGGCACGCACGAGCCCGAGGCCGGAGATCTCGGCCGCCAGCGCGATCGCTGCCTCGCGGTCAGTCGCGAGGAAGACGCATGTCGGTCCGCTGCCGGAGACGAGCCCGGCGAGCGCACCGCACTCGCGACCCGCATCGAGGACGCGAGCGAGCGAGGGTCGCAGGGAGATCGCCGCCGGCTCGAGGTCATTGACCAGATGCTGCGCGACATCGGGCGCCTCGCCCCGACGAAGGGCCGCAAGCAGAGCGGCATCGTCGACCCCGGCGCTCGGCTGCACGTCGCCGGAGGCCACAAGCCGATCCCACTCGGCGTAGACCTCGGGCGTCGCCAGCTCGCCGTCGCTGATGGCGACGACCCAGTGCAGCGAGGACGAAGACAGGACGGGCGCGAGCACCTCGCCGCGGCCCGTGCCCTGGGCTGTTCCGCCCGCGAGCGCAAAGGGCACGTCCGAGCCGAGGCCGGCGGCGATCTCGCTGAGGTCCTCGTCCGACAGCGCCAGCCCCCACAGCGCCCTGGCTGCCACGAGCGCGGCTGCCGCGTCCGCGCTCCCTCCGGCCATGCCCGCCGCGACCGGGATCGACTTGGCGATCTCGATCACCGCATCGCCGTCCCCGATACCGGCGACGCGGGCCAGGTCGCGTACCGCGCGCGACGCGAGATTGGCGTCCCCCGACGGCACGCCCTCGGCGCGGTCGCCGGACGTCGATACCCGCCGTCCGCTTCCGGGGGTGCCGGGTCGGACGCAGACCTCATCGGTGAGGGATACGGCATGGAAGACGGTCGCGAGCTCGTGGTAGCCGTCGTCGCGGACGCCCAGCACCCGCAGGCTGAGGTTGATCTTGGCGGGTGCGACAGCACGGACGAAGGTCACATGCCGACCGTATCGGCGGTGCTACGCGAGCGTGCGCGCGGCCGCGATGCGAGCGAAGGCCCCGATGTCGAGGCTCTCCCCCCGTGCGCTCGGGTCCACCCCCGCCGCCAGGCAGATCGCCTCGGCGGACGATGGCGATCCCGCCCAGCCGGCGAGAGCGGCGCGCAGGGTCTTGCGACGCTGGGCGAAGGCCGCATCGACCACACCGAAGACCTCGGATCGCGTTGCGGTGGTGGCCGGTGGGTCGTGTCGCCGGAAGGCGACGAGGCCGGACTCCACGCGGGGCACGGGCCAGAAGACGCTCGCGGGCACGGCGCCGGCGCGCTCGGCGCGGGCAAACCACGCGAACTTGGCGGACGGGACCCCGTAGGTGCGACTGCCCGGGGGCGCGACGAGGCGATCGGCCACCTCCGCCTGCACCATCACCAGCCCGCTGTGCACCGAGGCGAAGGTCGAGAGCAGGTGCAGTACGACAGGCACCGCGACGTTGTAGGGAAGGTTGGCCACCAGCGCGGTCGGGTCCCGCGGCAGCTCGGTCAGCGTCAGGGCATCGCCGTGGATCACGTCGAGGCGCTCCATCCCCCCGGGGTTCTGGTGACCCACGGTGTCCGGAAGGGCCTCGGCGAGCACGGGATCGATCTCGACGGCGACGACGCGCGCTCCGACCGCGAGCAGCCCGAGGGTCAAACTGCCCAGCCCGGGGCCGACCTCGAGGACCACATCGTCGGCCTGCACGCCGGACAGCCGCACGATGCGACGGACCGTATTGGCATCGACCACGAAGTTCTGCCCCCACTGCTTGGTCGGCCGGATGCCCCATCGCTCGGCGATGGCGCGCAGATCCGACGCCCCCAGCAGGTCGGCTCCCACGCCGCCTACCACTCCCCGAAGGCGCGCATCGCGTTGTCCCACAGGTCAGTGCACAGCTGCTCGAGCGGCTCGCCGCGAGTCTCGGCCATGGCCCTGACGGTGAGGGGCACGAGGTAGGACGCATTGACAGCACCGCGATGGGGCACGGGAGTGAGGTACGGCGCATCAGTCTCGACGAGCACCAGGTCGCGAGGCAGCGCCCGCAGCGCATCACGCAGGTCCCCGGCGTTCTTGTAGGTGACGACGCCCGCGAAGGAGCAGTGCCAGCCGCGATCCGCGCAGATGCGAGCCATGTCGGCGTCACCGGAGAAGCAGTGGAAGACGACCCGATCGGGAGCGCCCTGCTCGTCGAGGATGCGCAGGATGTCCGAGTGCGCATCGCGGTCGTGGATCACCAGGGTGCGGTCGAGGCGCTTGGCGATGTCGATATGCCTGCGGAACGACTCGTGCTGGACGGATTGCGCCGCGTCATCGCGCGTGCGGTAGTAGTCGAGACCGGTCTCCCCCACCGCCCTGACCCGCGGATCCCGCGCGAGCTCCTCGATCCGTTCGAGTGCGCGCTCCAGGCCGCCCTCACCCTCGCGCTCCCGGATGCGCGGTGCGTCATTGGGGTGGAGTGCCACGGCGGCGACCACCTCGGGCCTGGTCCGCGCGAGCTGCGCGGCCCACTCCGACGACCGCACATCGCACCCCACCTGAACGATCCGCGTGACGCCTGCATCGCCTGCCAGCGCGATGGCGTCCTCGGGCGGAAGGGTCTCGCCGAGGTGGCGATCCACCACGTCGAGATGGCAGTGGGTGTCGACGACAGGTCGCGGCAGTGGCTGCGTCGGCTCCGGTCGCTGCTTCACTCGGGATCGTCCTCGAGCCGCGGGAACAGGATCGCGCCCTTGGCCACCTGGGCACCGGCAGGCAACTGACCCCACGTGGCCACGGCATCCACGCGCTGCTCGCCGATCGGCCCAAGCGTGGCGGCCGCACCCAGTTGCTCCCACAGGCTCGTCATCGCCTTCGGCATCACCGGGTTGTAGAGCGTCGCGATGGCACGGAGCGCCTCGCAGACCGTGTAGAGGATCGTGTCCAACCGCTCAGCGCGCGAGTCGTCCTTGGCGACAACCCACGGCTCCTCCTCGGTGACGTAGAGATTGACCGCATCGATGAAGCGCCGGACGGCGAGGATGCCGCCGGCGAAGTCCAGCGCGCACATGGCCGCGTCCGCCTGCGGGACGGTGTCGGCCAGCAGTGCCTGCAGCCGCTCCTCGGCCGCGGTGTCCCTACCCGGTGCCGGGAGCACCCCCGAGCGGTACCGCTGCACCATCGCGGTGGCGCGCGAGGCGAGGTTGCCCAGCCCGTTGGCGAGCTCGGCGGTGTAGCGCGCCGACATGTCCTCCCACGAGAAGGATCCGTCCTGGCCGAACTGGATCGCGCCCATGAAGTAGTAGCGGAAGGCGTCCGACCCGAAGTGGTCGACGATCTGCTCGGGGGCGATTCCCGTGAGCCGGGTCTTGCTCATCTTCTCTCCGCCGACGAGCAGCCAGCCATGGGCGAAGACCTTGCGCGGGAGGGCGACATCCGCCGCCATGAGCATCGCGGGCCAGTAGACGGCGTGGAAGCGCAGGATGTCCTTGCCGACCAGGTGCACGTCTGCCGGCCACGTGCGATCGAAGAACTCGGCGTCAGCGCTGCCCGCGGGCGCGCCGTAGCCCACGGCCGTGGCGTAGTTCAGGAGCGCATCGAACCAGACGTAGACGACCTGCCGCTCGTCCCAGGGCAGACCGATTCCCCATGACACGCTGCTGCGTGACATCGAGATGTCCACCAGGCCCTGCCGCAGGAAGGACATGACCTCGTTGTAGGCGCTCTGGGGCTCGACAGCATCGGGATGGGCCTCGTAGTGGGCGATGAGTGCATCCGTGAAGGCCGAGAGCCGGAAGAACCAGTTGGTCTCCTTGAGCATCTCAACGGGGCGCTGGTGCACGGGGCACAACTGCTCGCCGGCCGGCCCGGAAACGAGATCGCCCGCGAGTTTGAACTCCTCGCATCCCACGCAGTAGGGGCCCTCGTAGTCGGCCTCGTAGACGAAGCCGCGGGCCCGGACGACCTCCCAGAAGTGCTGAACCCGGTCTTTGTGGCGCGGCTCCGTCGTCCGGATGAAGTCATCATTGGCCGCGTCGATGGTCTCCAGGACCGAACGCCACGACTCGTCCACGAGTCGATCCACCCATTCCTGCGGTGACACGCCACCCGATTCAGCTGCTCGCTGGACCTTGGTGCCGTGCTCGTCGACGCCCGTGAGGTACCACACGTCATCACCGCGCTGGCGACGCCAGCGCGTAAGGACATCGCCCGCTGTCGTGGTGTATGCATGGCCGATGTGGGGGGCGTCATTGACGTAATAGATCGGCGTCGTGACGTAGTAGGCGGCCATAGCGCGCGATCCTACTTTCCGGCGACCGTCGAGCTGTCCGTGCCCGGCGCACCCGCCTTGGCTCTGACGACCGCGTCGTAGACGTCGCGTCGGGCAACGCCCCGGCGGTGCGCCACCATCGAGATCGCCTCGCGACGATCGACGCCCGTCGCCTCGAGGCTGGCGACATCGACCGCCCACTCCGCAGGCTGACCCGCGTGCCGCACCGCTGTCGCACCGGCGACGACGACGGTGATCTCGCCGCGAGGATCGCCGAGTGCGTCGAGGAGCGACCCGAGGGTGCCTCGACGCACGTCCTCGTAGGTCTTCGTGAGTTCCCGGCAGATCGCCGCCGGGCGATCCTCGCCGAAGCCCTCGGCGAGCGCGGAGAGCATGTCCGCCAATCGATGCGGCGCCTCGAAGAAGATCAGGGTGCGACGCTCGTCGGCGAGCTCGTCGATGCGCCGTCGGCGCTCCCCCGGCCTGCGCGGCAGGAAGCCCTCGAAGCAGAAGCGGTCGACCGGCATCCCGGAGACGGCCAAGGCCGCGAGCACCGCACTCGGTCCCGGCAGGACGGTCACCGCAATCCCCTCGTCGATGCACGCGCGCACGAGGCGATAGCCCGGGTCGCTCACCAGGGGCATCCCCGCATCGCTGACGAGCAGCACTCCCTCGCCGCGATGCAGGCGCTCGAGCAGCCTGCGCGCCCGTGTCTCCTCGACCGCGTCGTGCAGCGATATGACGTCGCCGACCAAGGCGACGCCGAGGTCGCGCGCCAGGCGGTGCAGCCTGCGCGTGTCCTCGGCCGCGATCACGCGGGCACGCGAGAGCGCTTCCACGAGGCGGACGCTCGCATCCCCGGGATTCCCCACGGGGGTTGCGGCGATCGTGAGGATCCCGGGCTCGGACACCCGCCCATCCTCGCAGGGCTCGAACCTACGATGGGCCGATGCCAGCCGCGACCGCGCTCCGGGCCGGCGGGACGGCCGGGCCTCCCGCCTCGGGCTCCGGTGCGTCCGTGGCCGCCTCGGCGGCGGCCCTCTTCGCGCCTATGCCGTCGGCCGGCTGGCGGGGATGGATCGGACCCCTGTTCGCCATGACAGTCGGCGGCATCCTGCGGTTCGTCAACCTCGGACGCCCCGATGCCTTCGCCTTCGACGAGGTGTACTACGCCAAGGATGCGCTCGCGCTCCTGCGCTACGGCCACGAGCAGCAATTCGACGACAGTGCCAACGAGCTGATCCTGGCGTCGGACGGCAACTGGCGCACTATCGAGGTGTTCAAGGACGATCCCGCCTTCGTCGTCCATCCGCCGTTCGGCAAGTGGGTGATCGCCGGGGGCGAGTGGCTGTTCGGCGTCACGCCGTTCGGCTGGCGCTTCGCCGTGGCCGTCCTGGGCACGCTGTCGATCCTCATGGCGGCCCGCATCGCCCGACGCCTGACCCGATCCGACCTCATCGGCGTGCTCACGGGCCTGCTGGTGGCACTGGACGGCATGCACCTGGTCACCAGCCGCACCGCACTCCTCGACATGGTCCTGTCGTTCACGGTCCTGGCGGCCTTCGGCTTCCTGCTCCTGGACCGCGATCAGGTCCGCCACCGGCTGGCCACGCATCCGCCGGGACTCATGGACGCGTGGGGGCCCCGCCTGGGCAGCCGGCCCTGGCGATGGGCCGCCGGGGTTGCGCTGGGCCTCGCGTGCGCGGTCAAGTGGTCCGGGCTGTGGTACCTCGCGGCGTTCGGCCTGCTCACGGTCTTCTGGGATGCGTCGCTTCGACGGCGCCTCGGCGTGCCCCGCGCCTGGTCCGTCACGCTGGTGCGCAGCGCACCGATCGCGTTCGTGGCGATGGTGGGGACCGCTGCGGTGGCCTACGTCGTGAGCTGGTCCGGATGGCTGCTGACCGAGGGCGGCTGGGGCAGGCAGTGGGCGGACGCCACGTCGTCCCCGATCCCGGCCGCCTTGCGCTCACTGTGGAACTACCACTCGCAGGCCTGGAACTTCCACGTCGGACTCACCGGGGATCACTCCTACCAGTCCAACCCACTGAGCTGGTTCGTGCAGACGCGGCCCACGTCGTTCTACTGGTCCAGCCTGGAGGCCGGCGAGTCCGGATGCGCGGCGGAGTCGTGCGCCGCTGAGGTCCTGGCGCTCGGCAACCCGATCATCTGGTGGATCGGGTCGATCGCCCTGCTCTACCTCGTGTGGCGATGGTTCGCCCGCCGCGACTGGCGGGCCGGGGCGATCCTCCTCGCGGTCCTCGCCGGCTGGGTCCCGTGGCTGCTGTACCTCGACCGCACGATCTTCTCGTTCTACTCCGTGGTGTTCCTGCCCTACCTCGCGATGGCCCTCGCCATGATGCTCGGCGCCCTCGTGGGCCCGCCGGGAGCGGACCGGGACCGACGGCGCGTGGGCACGTGGATCGCCGCGGGGGTCATGCTCCTGGTGGTCGCGGCAGCGTGGTGGTTCTACCCCATCTGGACGGCCGAGGTGATCCCCTACACGCAGTGGACCTGGCGCATGTGGATGCCTACCTGGGTGTAGCCGTCAGCGCTCGGGGCACCAGTCGCTGGCGTCCTCGGGCATCAGGCAGGCGCCGTAGGTCACGACCGTCTTGCCGAACGCGTACTCGGTGCCGTCGGGGAGCTCGCCGGTGCTCGCCGGCATCGTCAGCCGCAGTCGCGTCGTGGCCATGTCCGCGAGGAATTCCGCGGGCACCCGTACGACCGTGCGGTACTGGTACGGCTCCTCGCAGCCACGATTGCCAGTCACCTTCACGGTGATGGCCTTGTTGCGCACCCAGCCCGCGTCCGTCTTCTGGCGCACGTACGTGCGAGGCGATGCGGGGAACTTCCAGCACTCGATGATGTCGAGGTGAGTGAGTTCCTCGACCGGCTCCTCGCACGTGTAGGTCTGCGAGTACTCCCGATCGATCCAGTGGCATGCGGACACGACGCCCTCGGCGCGCGCGCTCGGCATGATGACGATCGCGCTGGCCATGAAGGCCGACGCGGCCGCGACGGCGGTCAGCCGCCGTCCGTGTGCATGCATGGTGATCCTCCTCGGGCCCCTACCGTAGGCGGCGTGCGACCGTGATGCCCGGTGGCTCGTCCGGGAGTCGGCGCGCGGCTGCGGAAATTCCCAGGATCGACGCCGGGTGCGCGCGAGATCGTGCGGTGGAGCTGAGGGGATTTGAACCCCTGACCCCCTCGATGCGAACGAGGTGCGCTACCGGACTGCGCTACAGCCCCGGAGGGCCGAAGCCCCGTCGCCCGAGGCGAGCCCGGACAGCCCGAGACCCTACACCAGGAGGACGTCGACTCCCCGATGAGGTGATCGCCGCGGTGACGGCTCATCACGCCGATTGATCGAAGACCTCATCCCACGGCACCGTCGACCGGACAGGGATCGCCATGCCGGGAGCAGCGGTGCGCGACGACTCAGGTGTGCCGGCCTGCTCGGACGCCGACTCGGCGGGCGCAGTCTCGGCGACCGCCGCGCGAGCCGCGCGCTGATCGCGACGAACCGCAAGCGCGCGCGTCGCAGCAGCCCGCGCCTGGCGACGCTCGAGGACGAGTGCCACGGGGAGGAAGACCGCGAAGGGAAGCCACAGGGCGGCGGTCAGCAGGCCCGGGCTCATCCCCGCGACCCATGCCGCGGCGCCAAGGGCTCCGACGGTGGCGGTGCAGGCGAGCACGAGCCGGCGCCGGCGCGACGCGGCCGCGGGGGCGACATCGAGGTCCTCGGACATGCGCGCCAGGGTGCCCATGGCGACCCGGTGCCGCTCGATGCGTCGCGCCTGGTCGTCATCGTGGCGGCGCAGCCACATCGGGATCAGGACGGCGGCCCACAGGGCGACGATCGCCACATAGATCAATCCCGTCACATCAATGAACGTTAGGTGGACACCTGCCCAGACTGCGGGATCTGGCCGCCGAGCGGACTGCGTGTCGCGGAGGGCACCGGGTCGCTCGCACCGCCCGATGCGGCTGCCGAGCCCGTCAGCCGGGCGAGGAGCCCGCGAGGCACATCATCGGCGCAGAGGGCGAACGTCAGGTGGTCGCGCCAGTCCCCGTCGATGTGGAGGTACCTCTCCCGCACACCCTCCTGGCGGAACCCGAGCTTGTGGACGACCCTCAGCGACGCCGTGTTCTCCGGGCGGATGTTGACTTCCACTCGATGCAGACCGACCTCACCGAAGCAGTGATCGGTGACGAGCGCTACCGCCATCGGCATGATGCCCTGACCTGCGAACCGCTCGTCGATCCAGTAGCCGATGTAGGCGCCGAGCAGCGATCCGCGGGAGATCCCGCCGACGGTCACCTGCCCGGCGAATGCCCCGTCCACCAGGAGAGCGAAGGGCAGGCTCCGACCCTCCCGTGCTTCGGCTCGCAGCCGTCGCACCATGGCGCCGTACGTGGTGGGCGCGTCGTGCTCCGACAGGGGAAGGGTGGCTTCCCACGGCCGCAGCCAGCGAGCGTTGCGCGTGCGCACCTCGCGCCACGCAACGGCGTCGCGCAGTCGCAGCGGCCGCAACTCGATGCGTTCGTGCCGCAGGCGCGCGGGCCAGCCCCGCGTCACGATGGGCGCACCCAGTGACCGCGCTTGCCGCCGGACTTCTCCTCGAGTCGCACATCGCTGATCACAGCGGCGGGATCGACGGCCTTGACCATGTCGATGAGCGCAAGCCCGGCGACGGCGACGCAGGTGAGCGCCTCCATCTCCACCCCGGTCCGATCGGCCGTGCGGACCGTGGCGCCGATCCGCACCCCGTCGTCCTCCACCTCGAGGGCGACCTCGACGCCGTGGATGGCCAGCGGATGGCACAGCGGGATGAGATCGGGGGTCCGCTTGGCGGCCTGGATGCCGGCGATCCGCGCCACGGCGAGGGCATCGCCCTTGGGCACCCCGCTCCCGCGGAGCAGCCCGATGACCTCGGCGCTCACCCGGACCCGGCCCGACGCGGTCGCCGAGCGCACGGTGACGTCCTTGCCCGTCACGTCCACCATGCGCGCAGCACCCTGGGAATCGAGGTGGGTGAACTCACCGCTCATGCCGCACCTCCGCGCAGGTCCCAGACCGTGAGCTCGTCGCCTTCACGCACGCGATCGACCGAAGCCGGGACCACCGCGAGGCCATCGGCGCGCGACAGTCCGCCGATGATGTGCGATCCCTGACCGCCCTCGGGCTCGGCCCGCACCAGTCCATCGTGGATGCTCAGTCGGACTCGCGCGAACTGGGTCTTGCCCGAGGGCGAGCCGAATTCGCGGGCGCAGATCGCGTGCAGGCGCGGCCGGTCAAGCTGCGCGTGGCCCAGGAGGCGTCGGATCAGGGGACGGACGAACACCTCGAAGGAGACATAGGAGCTCACGGGATTCCCCGGGAGGGTGACGATGGGCGTGCTTCCCACGCGGCCCGACCCCTGGGGCATGCCGGGCTGCATGGCGACCTTGACGAACTCCACGCCGCCCATGCGCGTCAGGACCGCCTTCACCGTGTCGTAGGCGCCCATGCTGACCCCGCCGGAGGTGAGGATCAGGTCGCTGCGCTCGGCCTCCTCGAGCAGTACCCGCTCGAGGGCATCCTCGTCATCGCGGACAGGGCCGACGCGCACGCCCTCGGCACCCGTCTCGCGAACGGCGGCGGCCAGCATGTAGCTGTTGGAGTCCACGATCTGACCCGGTCCCGGCTCCACCCCGGGATCGACGAGTTCATCGCCCGTCGAGATCACGCCGACGCGAGGACGCCGATGGACGGGTACGTCGGCCAGCCCGACGGCAGCGAGCATCGCGATCACGCGCGCGTGCACCGGCATGCCGGGTTCGAGCACCTGCGCGCCCGACGCGACATCCTCGCCGCGTCGCCGGATGTGCGCGCCGACGTCGGGGATGCGGGTGATGGACACATCGCCGGTCGCGCCGTCGGTCCACTCCACGGGGACGACGGCATCAGCTCCCTCCGGCAGCGGCGCACCGGTCATGATGCGCACCGCGGTCCCGGGGTCGAGCCGGGCCGTGGCCTCCTGGCCGGCAGCGAGGTCGCCGCGCACCGGCAGTCGCACGGGGGAATCCTCGGACGCCCCCGCGACGTCGGCGGCGCGCACGGCGTAACCGTCCATCGAGCTGTTGTCGAACGACGGCAGCGGCCAGTGCGCGGACACCGCCTCGGCGAGCACGAGGCCGTCCGCGTCCAGGAGGGGGACGCGCTCGACCGGCATGGGACGGGCGTCCCCGAGCACGACCTTCTGGTGCTCTTCGACCGACCTCATCTCAGGCCTCTCCCTCGAGGACCTTCGGCAGCCAGTCGCGCAAGGGGGGTCCGAGGTCGTCGCGCTCGAGCGCGAGGCGGATGACCGCCTGCAGGTAGGACAGGCGATCGCCGGTGTCATAGCGGCGGCCATCGAAGAGCACGCCGTGCACGCGTCCGGCGAGAGCGAGTTCGCGCAGCGCGTCGGTGAGCTGGATCTCGCCCCCGCGTCCGGGTGGGGTGCGCTCGAGGACCGCGAAGATCTCCGGGTCGAGCACGTAGCGACCGATGACGGCGAGCGAGCTAGGCGCCGAGGCGGGGTCCGGCTTCTCGATCAGATCGGTCACGCGGACGACGCCGCCGGCGTCGGGAGCCTCGATCGCCGCGCAGCCGTACAGGGAGATCTGATCGCGCGGGACCTCCATGAGGCACAGGACCGAACCGCCGAGTCGATCGCGCACGTCGATCATGCGCTGCAGGACAGCGTCGCGCGGGTCGATGAGATCGTCGCCGAGGAGGACCGCGAATGGCTCGTCTCCCACGTGCTGCCGCGCGACGTAGACGGCGTGACCGAGACCGAGGGCGTCACCCTGGCGGACGTAGTGGATGCGCGCGAGTTCGTTGGTCGCGGTGACGCTGCGAAGCCGATCCACGTCGCCCTTGGCCTCGAGCGCGGACTCGAGTTCGAGGTTGCGATCGAAGTGGTCCTCGAGCGGGCGCTTGCTGCGCCCCGTGACGAAGAGGATGTCGTCCAGGCCCGCGCCGACCGCTTCCTCGACGACGTACTGGATCGCCGGCTTGTCCACGACGGGCAGCATCTCCTTGGGAGTCGCCTTGGTCGCCGGGAGGAATCGCGTGCCCAGGCCTGCCGCGGGAATGACCGCCGTCGTCACGCGCATGGGGACACCCTAGGAGAATGCGAGGGTGGGCACCCCCGACACCGGTCCATCCGCGGTCAAGGCCGAGGCACGGCAGCAGGCGCGCGCCCGCCGCAGGTCGGGCCCGTCCCCCGATCCGGTCCTCCTCGCCCGGCGGGCGCACGACCTCGTCATGGGATTCCCCGGGGCCCGCCGCGTCACGTGCTACGCCTCCTACGGCACCGAGCCCTCCACCGATGCCATGCGCTCGATGCTGGACGCGTCGGGGTTCGAGGTCCTCCTGCCGCGCGTGGCCGGCGACCGACTGGAGTGGGTGCTCGACGAGGGGGCGACGACGATGTCGTCGATGGGCATCGAGGAACCGACGGGACCGGCGGTGAGCCTGTTGCCCGCGAGAGCGCTGCTCATCCCGGCGCTCGCCGTCACCGCACTCGGCGATCGGCTCGGCAAGGGCGGTGGCTTCTACGATCGCGTGCTCGCTGAGCTCGGCGATGACCGGCCCGAGGTGATCGCCGTCGTCGGCGACGCCGATGTCGTGGAGCACGTGCCGTCGCAGGAGCATGACCAGCGCGTGGACTGGATCGTCACGCCGACCCGCGTGATCGAGTGCCGGGGCGCGCACGGCTAGCCGAACAGCGCGCGCGCAAGCGCGAGGCCGAGCGCGAGGGCGAGGATGCTGCCCGCGGTCGATGCGATGACGTTGGCGACCGCCGCCTTCGGTCGCCCCTCGCGCGCGAGGACGACGGTGTCGAGCGCGAACGTCGAGAACGTCGTGAGGGCGCCGCAGAATCCGACGCCGATGAGGAGCATGGACTCACGGGGTGCCTCATGGAGCAGGACCCCCAGGACGAAGGAGCCCGCCGCGTTGGCGACGAGGATCGCCCAGGGGAATCGCGCGGTCCACCACGATGCGAGCGCGTAACGGGCGCTCGCACCCAGGGCACCGCCCAGGGCGACGAGGATCGCGGCCGTCACGCCGGACTCCGCCGCGACCGATGATGACCGCCGATCGACAGGCCCAGGCGCAGCGCCACCAGCCCCGCCGCGAGGGTGCCGGCGACGTAGACCGCGCTGGCGACCGCATCGCCGCGCTCGGCAAGGACGACGGCATCGCCGGCGAAAGCCGAGAAGGTGGTGAATCCCCCGAGCACCCCCACGCCGAGGAATGAGCGCCAGAGCGCGTCGCGAGCCCGGGCCGGGCGTGCCAGCACGGCGGCCGCGAGCAGGCCCATGAGGAGGCAGCCGACCACGTTGACCGCGAGGGTGGCCCAGGGAGAAGCGACGCCCAGAGCCGACGCGGTGAGCGAGACGCCGTAGCGGGCGAGAGCGCCGACGGCGCCGCCGGCGGCGACAGCGATCAGGTCGCGGGAGCGTCCCAAGGCTCAGGCGTCACGGCGCACGAAGAGCGCCCAGGCCGGTATCGCCAGCAGCAGGAACCAGCCTCCGAAGACCGCCAGGTGTCCCCACGCCTCCGCACCCTCGGTGGAGACGGCCGCGGCCCCGCCGGAGAAGGGCAGCACCCAGTCGATCCAGGTCCAGCCCTGGACGAAGGCGATGGTGCCGATGATCGGCTCGATGAGGACCGCCAGCACGATCGGCGCGATCACGCCGACCGGCTGATTGCGCGTGAGCGCCGTGATGGCGAAGGCGATGAGGACGAACAGGACGACGTACATGATGGCGCGCACGCCCGATCCGCCCCAGGCCGTCTCGTCCCAGACGACTCCCCCGCCGGAGATGACGCCGCCGAGCGCCTGGGCGAGCACGATGGTCGCGATCGCCAGGATCGCCGCCACCGTGATGACCGCGGCGACCATCACGGCCTTGGCGATGAACACCGGTGTGCGCCGGGGGAAGATCGCCAGCGTGATGCGGATGAGACCGTGGCGGTACTCCTGCCCGAACGCCGCGGCCCCGATCGCGCAGAGCACCGCTGCGGTCAGCGGGAGGAATCCGGACAACCCGCCTGCCTGCCCGTCCGGCGGGCCGCCGGCATCCGAGCCCAGATTGCCGACGAGCCAGGACACGAAGAGCGCCAGGCCCGCGGGGACGAGCATCGCGAATCCGATCAGCACCCAGGTCGACCGCACGGTGCTGATGCGCACCCACTCGTAGCGCAGCTCGCCGGTCATGACGCCTCCTGCGCGACGTCCACGCTGCCGAAGGCGTACTGCTGGCCGTCACCGGTCAGCTGCATGAAGGTCTCCTCCAGGCTCGCCTTGCGCGTGGTGAGCTCGAGGATGGTCACCTCGGCGTCGAAGGCCAGGTGCCCCACCTGATCGGTCGTCAGACCGGTGACCGCCAGGGCCTGGCCTTCGGTCGTGACCGTGCCGCCAGCCGCTCGGAGCAGTGCGGCCAGGCGCGCGGAGTCGGTGCATCTGACGAAGACATCGCTGCGCTGGGAGACGAGCTCGTCGATCGTGCCGTCAGCCACGAGCCTGCCACGAGCGATGACGACGACATGATCGGCCATGAGCTGCATCTCGCTGAGCAGATGACTCGACACCAGGACCGATCTCCCCTCGGCGGCGTAGTGGCGCAGGAACTCGCGCAGCCACTGGATGGACTGCGGATCCAGGCCATTCGCCGGCTCATCGAGCATGAGCGCGTGGGGGTCGGCGAGCACGGCCCCGGCCAGTCCGAGTCGCTGGGCCATGCCGAGCGAGAACGACTTCGGGCGGTCGTCGGCGACCTCGGTCAGGCCCACCATCGCCAGCACCTCATCGATGCGCGATGCGGGCAGCTTCGCCTCGGTCGCCAGCATGCGCAGGTGGTCCCGCGCCGTGCGCCCGGGCAGGAAGGGTCGCGCGTCCAGGTGCGTGCCGACCACGCGGCTGGGGTGCGCGTGATCGCGCAGCGGCATGCCGTCGAAGAGGGTCGTGCCCTCCCCGCGATCCAGCCCCAGCATCAGGCGCATCGTCGTGGACTTGCCCGCGCCGTTGGGCCCGAGGAATCCGGTGACGACGCCGTCGGGGACGGTGAAGGACAGGTCGTCGACGGCACGCACGCTGCCGAAGGACTTCCCGAGGTGCTCGACGAGGATGGCCACCCCAGGGACACTACTCGCGCGCGGCAACCGGCCCCGTGGGTTGTCCCCAGGCCCGCTCCCCCGATTCGACTTAGCACTCCATAGCTTCGAGTGCTAACCTGGGCGGCCGAGGAGGTCCCGTGCCCACCTATCAGTACGCCTGCACCGATTGCGGCCACGATTTCGAGGCCGTGCAGTCCTTCAGCGACGATGCGCTGACGCAGTGCCCGGAATGCTCCGGCCGACTCCGCAAGCTCTTCGGCAATGTCGGCGTGGTCTTCAAGGGCTCGGGCTTCTATCGCACGGACTCCCGCTCCGGCTCGGACTCCTCCACGGCCGACTCCGCGAAGACCGACTCCGCGAAGACCGACTCCGCGAAGTCGGACTCGAAGTCGGGCTCGAAGTCGGACTCGAAGTCATCGTCATCGACGTCACCGTCATCGACGTCACCGTCATCGAGCGGCACGGCGTCCTCGACGACATCGTCGGCCTGACGCCCCTGTGGACAACCCAGCGCGCTCTGGGGCCGCCGCCGCCTAACGTCACGGCATGACCGCCGTACGCCTGTTCGTCCATCGCTTCCGCCGCCCGATCGCCGCAGGGTGCGCCGCACTTGCCGCGCTCCTGGCCTTCGCCGCCGCCCGCCCGGGACACCCCGCGCAGGTGGACATCGTCGTGGCAGCCGTCGACCTCCCGGCGGGCGCCAGGCTGACCGCCGACGACCTCGAGTTGCGCAGCGTCCCGATCGACTACGCCGCTCCGGGTGCCCTGCAGGATCGCGATGCCGTCGTCGGCCGCACCACCGCCACGGGCATGGTCGTCGGCGAGGCGGTCACGCCCACCCGGCTCGTCGCGACCGGCGCCCGCACCGACGGCATGCACCTGGTGCCGGTGAGGCTCGCCGACCCCGACGCCGCCGATCTGCTCGCGCCCGGCAGCCTGATCGACCTCGTGATCATCGAAGGGGCCCAGGCCGACCGGGTCCTGGCCGAGGGCGTGCAGGTCGTCACCGTGCCCCGTCCGATGACCTCCACGGGACTGGGCTCCGGCGCCCGCCGCGCCGGTAGTCTCATCGTCGTCGCAGCGGACCGGCGGACGGCCGTGACCCTTGCGGCAGTGGGATCGCAGCCCGGCCTCGGCGTCGTGATGCGCTGACCGCTCACCCCTACAGCACGCGAGCACGGGAAGGGCCATCATGATCAAGGGCTTCAAGGAATTCGTCTTCCGCGGCAATGTCATCGACCTCGCCGTCGCGGTCGCCGTCGGCACCGCGCTCGCCGCGCTGGTCGCCGCGGTGACCCAGGCGCTCATCGAGCCCATCGTCGGATGGATCCTCAGCCTTCTCGGGGGCTCGGACGGCAGTATCGGCGGCACCATCACGCTGGCCGAGGGATACGAGCTCAACTTCGCCCTGCTCATCGGTGCCGTGATCACCTTCTTCGTCACCCTCGCCGCGCTGTACGTCTTCTTCGTGGCGCCGATGAACAAGTACCGTCAGATCTCCGGGCAGGGCGATGTGGACACCCGACCGGCCGACGTCAAGCTCCTCGAGGAGATCCGGGACCTGCTGCGCCAGCAGGCCGAAGGCGGGCCCAAGGCCGCTGACTGACGGCGAGCATGCGGCGATCGCGGTCTCAGCCGTGATGCGGTGGCCGCTGCTCGAGGTAGTGCCGATCGTCGAAGGCGTCGATCCCCTCGTCCATGGTGATGTCCGGCAGCAGGCCATGTGACTCCGGACGCGCGCGGCGAAGCCCGACAGGGGCGGCGTGACCCTCCCGCCGGGCCCCGCCGGCGGCGACGATGGCGTCGGAGACGGCCGCAGCGAGCAGGTCGATGTCCTGCTCCTCGATGACGAACGGCGGCGAGATCTGCAGGGCTCCCGAGGCGAGGTTGCGCGTGAGCACGCCGCGCTCGCGCAGCCCGGCGAGGACCTGCGCCGCAACCCCGGCGTCCTTGGCCTGCGCCGTGTAGTCGACGGCGGCGAGGAGCCCCACCCCTGCCCTCACCTCGCTGACGACGTCGTACGCCGCGAGCGGCGCGAGCGCCGATCCGAGCCGGTGCTGCAACCGGTCGACCCGCTGCACGAGATCCTCGCGGGCGACGATGTCGAGGTTGGCGAGCGCCACCGCGCAGGCTGTCGCGTGGGCGGAGTAGGTGTACCCGTGACGCCACATCACCGGACCGTGCTCACCGGACCAGAAGGGCTCGGCGATGCGTCCGGAGACCAGGACCGCGCCCAGGGGGATGTAGCCGGAGGTGATGCCCTTCGCGGTGAGCACCACGTCCGGATCGAGTGCCCACCGGTCGCTGGCGAACATCCGGCCCGTCCTGCCGTATCCGCAGATGACCTCGTCCGCGACGAAGATGACGTCATGGGCCCGGCAGATCTCCCGCACGCGCGCCAGGTAGCCCTCGGGCGGGGCGTAGACCCCTCCGGCCCCGATCACCGGCTCGCAGAAGAACGCTCCGACATCGCGCCGGGACTGCAGGAGGTCCTCCAGCGCCTCCGCGTCATCCCATGGCACCCGCAGTACGGCGGGATCGAGCTCGCCGTGGCCCGACCGATTGGCGTCGATGCCCGCCAGGCTGGTGCCAGCCAGGTGCATGCCGTGGTAGGCGTGCTCGCGCGTGACGATGGCGTGCCGCTCCGCGTGGCCGCGCTCGGCCCAGTAGCGCCGGACCAGCTTGACCGCGGTGTCCACGCCGTCGCTCCCGCCGCTGGTGAGGAAGACCCGCACATCGTCCATGGGGGCCATGAGGGCGAGGCGCTCGGCGAGATCGATCGCGGGCTGGGTCGCGAGGTCCCCGAATGCCGAGTAGGAGGCGAGGCGGGCCATCTGGCGAGCAGCGGCATCGGCGAGTTCCTCGCGCCCGTGCCCCACGTTGCAGTACCACAGGCCGGCGGCGGCATCGAGGTAGCGGCGTCCGCGGTTGTCCGTGACATGGCTGCCGCTGCCGCTCTCGATGACGAGCTCGCCCGAGTCGGCCACCGCGGCCATGTCGGCGAACGGGTGCCAGAGCCTCGTCATGCTCGACGCCACGGGGTTCACGGGTTCCACGCGCGCAGGCTAGCGTGACACCCATGCGCATCGTGCTGCTCGGCGCCACCGGCTACACCGGTCGCCTCACGGCGGAGGCGATGGTGCGGGCCGGCATCGCGCCCGTGCTGGCCGGGCGACGGCACGACGCGGTGTCGCGCCTGGCCGACCGGCTCGCGCCGCTCTCCCCTCGTGCGGCCGCGCAGCCCACGATCGCGATCGCCGACGCCAGCGACCCCGCGTCGGTCAGGCGGCTGCTGGAGTCGCCCTCGGACGTGCTCGTGACGACGGTCGGACCCTTCGTCGAGTACGGGGATGCGGCGGTCGATGCGGCGGTCCACGCGGGCGCGGCGTACCTGGACTCGACCGGCGAGCCTCCCTTCATCCGCCGCGTCTTCGAGGAGTACGGCCCCCGCGCGGAGGCAACCGGAGCGCGCTTGATCACGGCGTTCGGCTACGACTACGTCCCCGGCAATCTCGCGGGTGCGCTGGCGCTGCGGCGCTGCCGCCGGGCCGGGCGCCCTGCGACCCGCGTGGACATCGGCTACTTCATCGACGGCTCCTTCGGCATCAGTTCCGGCACGCGCGCGAGCGCCGCCGGCGTGCTGCTCGCGCCGGGCTACGCCCTGCATGGCGGCGAGCTCGTCGAACGTCGCTCCACCGGCGCACGCACCCGCGAGTTCGATCTCGGTCGTGGTCGCGTCTGGCGCGGGCTTCCGGTGGCCGGGTCGGAGCACCTCGCCCTGCCCCTCGCCGATCCGGACGTGCGCGATGTCGAGGTGTGGCTTGGCTGGGCGGGCCGATGGACGTCGGCCGCGTCAGTCGCCGGCGGGGCGCTCGGTGCGGTCGCCGCCGTTCCGGGCCTCGGGGACCGCGCCATGCGCGGGGTCCGACGGCGCCTTGCGCGCACCACCGGGACCGGACCTGACGCGGCGGCGCGGGCGGGCGCGCGCACGGTGGTCCAAGCCGAAGCGTGCGACGCCGTGGGACGCCCGCTTGCCAGCGTGCGCGTCGAGGGTCCCTCTCCCTATGACCTCACCGCCGAGCTGCTCGCCTGGGGCGCGGCCATGGCGGCGACGCGCGCGATCCCGCCCGGCGCGCACGGCCCGGTCGACGCCTTCGGCCTCGACGATCTCGAGCGCGGCTGCGCCGACATGGGACTCGTCGCGGTGACGTAGGCCAGCCACCCATGTCCGATGTGAACCGAGGCGACGGTCCGACGTTGTCGGCACCGCACCTGCCATGCCGCCTCGACGAGCGCGAGTGGCGGATCCGTGCCGCCGCCCACGCCGAGCGGGTGCAGCCGTGGATCGCGCCTCGACTCCAGCGACGCGAGCTCGGTCGCACGCATCCCGTCGACGACTTCCTCTTCGACTACTACTCGTGGCGACCCGGACAGCTCGCTCGCTGGCATCCGGGGGCGGGCGTCTGCCTCACCGGCGACGTGGGCGAATTCCGATCCGTGCGCGGCTACGCGGTGGAGGGCACGCGCGCCTACGCCGATCCCGCGCAGTTCCCGACCGACCAGATGCGCGCCACCCTCGCGCTGCTCGAAGCGACCGCGTCGCGCCCGGCGGCATTCACCTGCTTCGGGCGCCACGAATGGGCGATGATCTACCGAGCGGAGCACGCGGGCATCCGGCACTCGTCCTGGCCTCTTCGCGTGGGGTCGGGTGTCGTCGACGACGTCGTCGAATCGGCTCCCCTGCGCTGCACGCACTTCGATGCGTTCCGCTTCTACACCGATCCAGCGCGTCCGCTCAACGCCATTCAGCCCACGCGCGCCACCCAGATCGACCTGGAGCAGCCCGGCTGCCTGCACGCCTCGATGGACCTGTACAAGTGGTGCTTCCGCTCGTACCCCGCGGTCGGTGCCGAACTCACCGCGGACTGCTTCGAGCTCGCTCGCGAGGTGCGCGCAGTCGATATGCGGGCGTCGCCCTACGACTTCACAGCTCTCGGATACGAGCCGATCGCCATCGAGACCAGCGACGGACGGGCCGAGTACGTCGCTCATCAGCGGGACTTCGCCGAGCGGGCTTCCGGACTGCGAGCCACCCTCATCGCGGCACTGGATGACGCGCTGACCGCACGGGTGCCCGCATGACCTCCCAGGCAGGGGTGGCCCTGCTCCGACTCGCGGCGTTCTGCCTGGCCGCGGTCTGTGTCGGGCTCGTGCTGGCCGTATTCGCAGCCGGCGCATCGACCGCGGATGAGCAGGCCGGCATCGCCACCGTGCAGACAGCGGTGTTCTTCTTCGGCCCCATCGCCGCGATCGCCACGCTCGCCTTCATCGTCGTGCTCGCGCTGACCCGACCCGCGTCACTTGCCCTGCGTCGGCGGGCAGCTCGCGCCGTGGCTGTCGCCTACGCCATCCTGGGTGCTGCCCTGGCCATCGCACTCGCATCGACCTGGTGGGGGCTGCTGGGCGGCGCAGCCTGCACCCTCACCGCCGGCCTGGCGTGGTGGATGCTCGGCCGCCCCGAGCCGCTCGCGACCCCGGAGCCCTAGGACCGCGGGTAGGGCGCGCCCGCGGCGTCGAGCTCGGCGCAGATGGCGTCGTAGCGCGCATCGATGCGGGCGGCGGTGGAGTCGTCGTAGTCCCGTCGCCACCTGCCGATATGCGCCTGCTGAGGCAGCACGTGCGTGTCGAACCACTCCTGCATCCTGCGATCCGGGGCCACGTCGATGGCATCGAGCAGGGCGGCAAGGGTCGTCTCGCGATCGGTCACGCTCAGAGCGTGCAGGTCGACGCGATGCACTCTGCCGGGCGGGCTGGCCTGCTCGGCGCGGTGAGCCTCGAGCATCCGATCGCGCCACGCATCGAGCGCGGAGAAGACATCCGTGGGACCGAAGGGCTTGGAGACGAACGACGCTGCCACGTCTCGTCCGTCGCGCATCATGTGCACGACGATGCCCTCGGGGAACAGGGAGAGAACCCGGTCGGCTGCGCGCGCGTTGGCGGGCGTGGTGTCGACCCAGCGGGGCTTCGTGCTCGCCTCCCCCCTCGCTCCGGACTCCGGTCCGGACGACACGATCGTCTCGGCGAAGTGGCGCGATGCCGCGTAGGGGTCGGCGGCGAAGCCCTCCACGTACTCCGCGCAGGCGCGGCGCATGTGCGCCTCATCCAGGCGCCGGAAGAGCCCCGAACGGGCTCCCGAGGGCTTCACGCGCACGTACCAGTGCTCCCACAGCGCATCGACGACGTCATCGGGCCCGACCAGCCCGGCATACGCGTCGGCGAGACCGCCGCGGGAGGCGATGAATCGGATCTCGCGAGGGTTGGTCGCGCGCAGCTCGCGGTGATGGCCCAGGAGGCGACCCGCGACCGTGGTGCCGCTGCGCCCGGTGCCGCCTACGAAGACGGGGCGGTCAGGAGATCGCCACTCGCTCATCGACGATGTCTCACTTGCGCTTGCGCTT
The DNA here is from genome assembly GCA_023264215.1 of Candidatus Nanopelagicales bacterium. The sequence goes on along the minus strand of JALQSY010000003.1, from coordinate 1,317 downwards.
GGCCCGCTCCGCACGGCGCCGCTCGGCCCGGCTGGCGCCCGGGTCGACCTCGATCTCCTCGCCGTCGGCGAGAAGGGTCTCGTGGGACACACCCCCGTCGGCCGACGGGGCGGAGTACTCCAGTCGCTGCGGCCGCGAGGGCCCCAACCCCTTGGCGGTGACCGCGGGAGCGGACTTCGCTGCAGCGGCGATGGCCTGCACGGCCGCCGATGCCGGCGCCGCCGTCACCGCGGAGGCAGCCTCCTCGGCGTCCTCGCTGACCGCGGCAGGGGCCTGCACCTCGACGTGGAAGAGGAAGCCGACGGTCTCCTCCTTGATGCCGTCCATCATCGCGGTGAAGAGCTCATAGCCCTCGCGCTGGTACTCGATGAGGGGATCGCGCTGGGCCATGGCGCGCAGGCCGATGCCATCGCGCAGGTAGTCCATCTCATACAGGTGCTCACGCCACTTGCGATCCAGGACCGACAGGATGACGCGGCGCTCGAGCTCACGCGTGACCTCCTCGCCGAGTTCGCTCTCGCGCCGGTCGTAGGCGAGGTGGATGTCGTTGGTGAGCTCCTCGGCCAGGAAATCCGACGTCAGCCCCGCACGGCCCGAGCCCGACTGCTGCTCGAGCTCGGCCACGGTGATGCCGACCGGGTAGAGCTGGGACAGGGCGGTCCAGAGCTTGTCGAGGTCCCAGTCCTCGGGGTAGCCCTCCGCCGTCGCGGCGTTGACGTAGCCGGTGACGACATCGTCCATGAAGGACCTGACCTGATCGTGGATGTCGGCGCCCTCGAGGACCTGCTTGCGCTCGTCGTAGATCACCAGTCGCTGTCGATTGAGGACATCGTCGTACTTCAGGACGTCCTTGCGGATCTCGAAGTTCTGGGCCTCGACCGATGTCTGTGCCGACCTGATCGCGTTGGTGACCATCTTGGCCTCGATGGGCACGTCGTCGGGGACGTTGAACCTGCGCAGGAAGGCATCGACCATCTCCGCCTTGAACAGGCGCATGAGGTCGTCCTCGAGTGACAGGTAGAAGCGCGTCTCTCCCGGATCACCCTGCCGGCCCGACCGGCCTCGCAGCTGGTTGTCGATGCGCCGCGACTCGTGGCGCTCGGTCCCCAGGACGTACAGGCCACCGAGCTCGATGACCTCCTCGTGCTCAGCGGCCACCGACTCCTGGGCCGCGGCGAGCGCCTCGGGCCATGCCTTCTCGTACCCCTCGGGGTCCTCGACCGGGTCCAGGCCCCGGCGCTCGAGCTCCTGCGCCGCCCGGAACTCCGGATTGCCGCCGAGCATGATGTCGGTGCCGCGGCCCGCCATGTTGGTCGC
>JALQSY010000039.1 GCA_023264215.1 Candidatus Nanopelagicales bacterium | reverse complement strand
AACTACCTCGGCAAGGGCTACACCGCGACTGCGGAGCAACTCCTGGTCGAGCGCGCGACACTGCTCGACCTGTCCGCCCCGCAGATGGCGGTCCTGGTGGGCGGCATGCGCGCACTCAACGCAAACACGGGCGGCTCGCAGGTGGGCGTGCTCACGGATCGGCCCGGCACGCTGACGAACGACTTCTTCGTCAATATCGCCGACATGGGCACCGTGTGGGCCCCGGCCGACGGTGACGACAACCTCTTCGAGGGGCGTGACCGCAAGACCGGCGAGGTCAAGTGGACCGCCAGCCGCGTCGATCTCGCGTTCGGGTCCGACTCCCAGCTCCGCGCCCTCACCGAGGTGTACGGCGCATCCGACGGCCAGGAGAAGTTCGTCAGGGACTTCGTGGCCGCCTGGGACAAGGTCATGATGAACGACCGCTTCGACCTCAAGAAGTAGTCACAGCACGGTTCGCCCAAGCGCCGCTCGGATCCTCCGGTCCGGGCGGCGCTTGGCGCTTGTCGGGCGGATTTTCGCGGCGAAGACCCGTATCGTGGGCGGGTGACTCGCAGAGTGCGTGCGTGCATCGTAGGGGCGGGCTTCTCCGGCATCGCCGCCGCAATCGCACTGCGCCGTGCCGGGGTCACGGACATCGTCATCGTGGAGCGCTCCGAAGCCGTGGGTGGCGCCTGGCGCGACAACACCTATCCCGGCTGCGCGTGCGACGTCCAGAGCCGGCTCTACGAACTCGAGGTCGCCCCGTGGCCGGGATGGACGCGCAAGTTCGCCGGCCAGCAGGAGATCCGCGACTACCTGGAGTCGGTGGTGGAGATCTTCGGCCTGGATCCCTCCCTCAGTCTGGGCACGGAGGTGCTGCGAGCCCGCTGGGACGGGCACGACGACGCCTGGCACGTCGACACCACGATCGGCGAGGTCATCGCCGACACGCTCATCAGCGCCTGCGGAGGGCTCACCGAGCCGCTCACCCCGGACATCGCCGGCGTCGGCGACTTCACCGGCGTCGCCATGCACACGGCCCGCTGGGACCATTCGGTCGACTTGGCCGGCAAGCGCGTCGCGGTCGTGGGCACGGGAGCCTCGGCCATCCAGGTGATTCCCGCCATCGCGCCTGTCGCCGAGCAGGTCGTCGTCATGCAGCGCACGCCGCCGTGGGTGATGCCGCGACGGGATCGCGGCGTCCCCGCGTGGTACCGGTCCGCGCTCGCCGGGGCGCCCCCGCTGCAGCGCGCGATGCGTGGCCTGTCGTCCTGGGCGCGAGAGGTCCAACTGCTGTCCTTCACCCGGCAGGGTGCGTTCCGGCGCATGGGGGAGCGCATGGCCGGTCGACATCTGCAGGCCCAGGTGACCGATCCGGCCCTGCGGGAGCGCGTCACCCCCCGCTACGACATGGGCTGCAAGCGCATCCTCCTCAGCGACGACTACTACCCCGCGCTCATGCGGGACAACGTGGTCGTGACCGGCGCTCTGGAGCGCGTCACGCGGTCGGGCGTGGTCGACGCCGACGGCATCGAGCACGACGTCGACGTCATCATCTGGGCGACGGGATTCAAGGTCCTCGAGCCCCCGCTCGCCGATCGCGTCATCGGACGAGACGGGCGCACGCTCGCAGAGGCCTTCGAGGACAACGACATGTCCGCGTACCGGGGCACCACCGTTGCGGGATTCCCGAACCTGTACATCCTCCAAGGTCCCAACACCGGACTCGGCCACTCGTCTGTGGTGCTGATGACCGAGGCTCAGATTCGCTACGCCGTGCCGGCGATCGCCTCGGGCATGGTCCTCGAGGTCAGCCCGGGATCCCAGCGCTCGTACGTCGCGGATATCGACCAGCGCCTGGCGCGCACGGTGTGGCAGCAGGGTGGATGCCGGTCCTGGTACCACAATGGCCACGGCCGCAACGTGGCGCTCTGGCCCGGGAGCACGCACGCCTTCGCCCGGCTGCTGCGTCGTTTCGATCCGCAGGCCTACATCGCCCGACCGCGCAAGGAGGAGAGCCGTGTCCCGACAGGGTGACTACGTCGTCGACGGGGGAGTGGCCCTCGTTACCGGTGCGGCGAGCGGAATCGGCGCGGCCGTGGCCGATCGACTCGTGCGCGACGGCAGCAACCTCGCGCTCGTCGATCGCAACGCGGAGGGCCTCGAGGAGGTCGCCAGCCGCCTACGCGTGCGCAGGCCGGATCGCCAGGTCACGACCCTGGTGGCCGACCTGGCCGAGGCAGGCGCCCCCCAGAGCGTCGTCGACGACACGCTCGCGCAGCACGGGCGGATCTCCCTCGTGGTCAACAACGCCGGCGTCGCGCTGGCGGGACGCTTCGAGCAGGTGAGCATCGACGATGCCGACTGGCTCCTGTCGATCAATCTGCGCAGCGTCATCGCCGTGACGTCAGCAGCGCTGCCCCACCTGGTGCCCGGCTCCCAGATCACCAATGTCTCGAGCCTGTTCGGCATCGTGGCGCCGGTTGGCAACGCCGTGTACTCGGCGAGCAAATTCGGCGTACGCGGATTCAGCATGTCGCTGCGCACCGAGCTCGCGCCGCGCGAGATCGGGGTCACGACCGTCTACCCCGGCGGCATCAAGACGGCTATCGCCCGGCATGCCCGCCGCGGTCCCGGTGTCAGCGAGAAGGAGTGGGAGGCCGGACTTCGCGCCTACGACCGCTTCCTCGTGATCGAGCCCTCCGATGCGGCGCGCAAGATCGTGGATGGCACGGTGCACCGCCGGGCGCGTGTCCTCATCGGCCCCGAGACCTACGCCGGCGATGTCCTGGCGAGGCTCGCACCGACCGGCCACTCCTCGCTCTTCGAGTACGTCGCACGCAAGCGGGCGGGCCTGTGACGCTCGGTCGCCGCCTGGCCGTGCCCGTGATGGCGCTCGGCACCGCCTGCGCCCTGCTCGCGCCGCCGGCGATCGCCTCGCCGACCGACGACCGGATAGAGCGATCGGCTCTCGCGGCGATGCGGGCACCCGCTCTCGGCCAGGACGCAACCTTGCATGTCCGGCATGTCGCGACCGATGCCACGGTGGCCGACGATGGCGGCAAGGAGCGGCAGATCCCGGCGTCGACGATGAAGGTGATGACGGCGGCGACGGTGCTGGCCACGCTGGGGGAGGACCACCGCTTCGCCACGCGTGTCGTGGAGGGATCCGACGCGTCGCGCATCGTGCTCGTGGGTGGCGGCGACCCGCTGCTGACAGGATCGGAGCTGACGAGCCTGGCCAAGCGGACCGCGCGCAAGCTGAAGGGCGCGTCCGTCATCACCGTGGACGTGGACGACTACCTGTTCCCCCAGCCGAGCGACGCCCAGGGGTGGGCACCGGGGGATCGCCCGACATACGCCGCTGCCGTGCGGCCCCTGGCCCTGCTGGGGTCCTACTCCAATGACACCGTCGCTCTCGCGTGGTCGGCCTTCGTGCAGGCCCTGCGCGATCGTGGAATCGATGCGCGCGCCGGGTCCCGCGTGCTGGCGGCGAAGGATGCGCGTCGCATCACCATCATCCGGCCCAATACCGTGCGCGAGGCCGTCGACGTCATGCTGCGCGTGAGTGAGAACAACGTGGCCGAGGTGCTCTTCCGCCAGGTGGCCCTGGCCCGGGGATACCCCGCGACATGGAGCGGATCCTCCGCGGCCGCCATGGAGGTGCTGCGCGAGCTGGGGCTCGCCACGTGGAGGCTGAGGCTGGTCGACGGCAGCGGCTTGTCCGGGCGCAACCGGCTGACCGCGGAGTCCTTGACCGAGGTCCTGGACATCGCCCTGGGCGATCCACGGCTCGACGCACTCATCGACGGCCTGCCCGTGGCAGGCCGGTCCGGCACGCTCATCAATCGCTTCGCCGGGCCGCCGGCGTCCTGCGCCCGGGGCGAGGTGGCCGCCAAGACCGGAAGCCTCACGGGCGTCTCGACCCTCGCCGGTGTGACGCAAGGCTCCGACGGGCAGTGGCGTAGCTTCGCCATCATGGTCAACCGTCGGCCCTCGTCGTATCCCTCGACCTCCACGAGCCTGGCCATCGACACCGTCGCGGCCATCGTCGAAGGGTGCGCGTGAGCCCCGAGGACGCTGTACTCGCCGCGGCCGGTGCCGCACTGGACGACGGTGACGTCGTGACCGATGCCGACATCCTGCGGTCCTACTCCGCCGATCGCTCGGTGGGCACGGTCGCGGGGATCCCGTTCGCTGCGGTCTTCCCGCGTGATGCCGCTCAGGTGAGCGCTGTCATGGCGGCGGCCCATGAGCATCGGGTCCCCGTGGTGCCGCGCGGTGCGGGCTCGGGCCTGACAGGCGGGTCGAATGCCGTCGACGGGTGCCTCGTGCTGTGCCTGGAGCGCATGCGCGACGTGCGGCGTGTCGATGCGACCAATGGCTACGTCGAGACCGAGCCGGGGATCTTCAACACCGAGTTGCGCGAGCATGTCGCCGCCCACGGCCTCTGGTACGCACCCGATCCGGCGAGCAAGGACTTCTGCTCCATCGGCGGCAACGTCAACACCAACGCCGGTGGCCTGTGCTGCGTGAAGTACGGCGTCACGCGCGACGCCGTCCTCGGCCTCGAGGTCGTCCTCGCCGATGGGCGCATCACCCGCGTCGGACGGCGCACGGTCAAGGGCGTCGCGGGATACGACCTCGCCGGGCTCATGGTGGGCAGCGAGGGCACGCTCGGGATCGTCACCATGGCACGCCTGAGACTGCGGCCGTTGCCGCCGCCGGCCACGACGGCGGTCGCGCTGTTCGAGGATGTGGCCGATGCGGCTCGCGCCGTGGCTGACATCATGACGGCCGCGACGCCCAGCCTGCTCGAACTCCTCGACCGCACCACCATGCGGGCCGTGGAGGAGTGGCGCCCGTCGGGCCTGCCCATCGATGCCGGAGCGCTGCTCATCGCGCAGTCGGATCTGCCCGGCACGGCAGCCTTCGATGAGGCGGACGCGATCCTGCGTGCATGCGAGCGGTCAGGGGCGACCGAGGCCTACCGGTCCGAGGACGCTGAGCAGTCCGAGATGCTGCTGGGGGCGAGGCGCATGGCGATCCCGGCGCTCGAGGCGAAGGGCGACTGGCTGCTCGACGATGTCGCGGTCCCGCGCAGTGCCCTCGCCACGGCGGTCGCCGAGATCGAGGAGATCGCCGTACGCCACGACGTGCTCATCGGGACATTCGGTCACGCGGGAGACGGCAACCTGCATCCGACGATCGTCACGCCGCGCGGGGATGCCGACGCCGCAGCGCGGGGACTGGCGGCGTTCGAGGACATCCTCGCGGTGGCACTGCGGCATGGCGGGTCGGTGACGGGCGAGCACGGTATTGGCCTGCTCAAGCGTCCGGCGCTCGCCGAGGAGCTCGATGCTCCCGCACAGGATCTGCACATGCGGCTGAAGGAGGCCTTCGATCCGCGCGGCATCCTCAACCCTGGGAAGTCGCTGCCGCGGTGGTAGCAGGCTCCGTCGCCGCCTGATCGGGGTCCTCCGGAGGTGGATGCCCCGGCAGAGGGTGGTCGGGATCGCGGTTCGTGAGGTATTTCAGCACCCGGTAGATGGATGCGCCGATCGGCACGGCGACCAAGGCGCCGATGATGCCGAGCAGGATCGAACCGATCGCGATGAGGATGATGATCGCGAGCGGATTCAAGCTCACCGCCTTGCCCATCACCAGGGGCTGCAGCACGTCACCGTCGAAGGAGCCGACGACGACGGTGAGGCCGATGACCAGCACGGCGATGACCGGTCCGCGCTCGGCGAGCGCCACAATGGCTGCGAAGAACGTCGCGATGGGAGCGCCGATCACGGGGATGAAGGCGCCAAAGAAGACGATCGCCGCCAGAGCGGGTGCCATGGGGACCTGCAGGATCAGCAGGCCTATGAAGACCAGGATCGAATCGCAGAGCGCCACGATGACGGTGCCGCGGGTGTATCCGGCCAGCGACTCCCAGGCGAGGTGGCCGGAGGTGTCGACGTAGGGACGCGAGCGGGTCGGCATCCAGCTGATGACCCACTGCCAGATCATGTTGCGCGACATCATGAAGAAGATGACGCCAAAGATGAAGACCGACCCACCGAGCACGATGTCACCGACGGAACCGAGTGCGGATGAGCCGATGTCGAGCGCGAAGTTCTTGCCCCAGTTCTCCACCTCCGTGACGTAGCCGCTGAAGTCGTCGTCGGAGAGGTTCAGGGGAGGCCCGGATGTCCACTTCTGGATCTCGCTGAAGGACTGCTGGATCGACTTGGACAGGTCGGGCGCCTCGTTGATGATGGAGTTGATCACGATCCACAGCACCAGGACGACCGCGACGCCGATGAGGATGATCGCGAGCACCATGGCGATGGCCTTGTGCAGATGCGCGCGCCGTTGGAGGAAGTTCATGATCGGAGAGGCCAGCGCGGTGAAGAAGGCCGCGAGGAAGAGCGCCACGAGGACGACGGCGATCTGGCCCATGATGAGGAACAGGACGGCGAAGCCCGCGAGTATGACCAGGATCCGCCACGTCATCCCGGCCCACACCTTGAGCGTGTCCGGGACGACGACCGGACCGGGGGACGCGGCGTCGGCCTCGTCTGCGTCGGAGGGTGCAGCAGGCGTGGGGACAGGTGCACCGGGGTCGCTCATGTCCGGACCCTAGCGGTCAGGGGTCAGTCGATGCGGACGAAACCCCGGGGAGTCGAGAACCCGCAGGCCACGATTCCGGGCTCGTCGTCGGCCACCCAGGTGATTTCGGTGGGGGTGCCGGAGTCGCCGAGCCACGTGGCGAGGGTGTCCGCATCGCCGCTCATCTCGATGGAGGTGAGCTCGACGGGCCCGCCATCGCACGCCGGGTGGCACTCCTTCGTCTGCCACTCGATGAAGTAGGGCAACTGAGGGTCATCCATCAGGTCCAGGACCCCGATCTGACGCCAGCGCAGCTCCGCGCCATCCGGCCGTATCCGGTGACCGGCGACGCTGGGCCGCCCGAGTTGCGCTTCGACACCGGCGATGTCGTCGACGGCCACCACCCAGCCAAGCCATCCGCCGCCCTCATCGGCGCGATGGCGCACGGCCCGACCGAACGGCGCCTTGTCCGCCGCGGGGTGATCCAGGGCAGCGACGACCTCCACATAGACGCCATGGGCGAGGGGAAGGATGAAGTTGCGCGTCCCGAAGGACGGGTGGATCCCTCCATCGACGAACGCCGCGCCGAGCTCGTACCCGATGCGCTGGACGACCTCGGCGAGCTCGCCGGGGGCGCAGGCGTACGAGACGTGGTCCAGTCGCATGGCTGCATCCTGTCAATGGGCTTCCTTCACCCGGCACCCGCCCCCGGGATGCGCCGCGCCTGCCGCTCCTGGGCGCTAGGGTCGTGCCCGACCTGGGAGGCCACGTGAGCGACACGACCGATCCGGCGCCTGCAGGCGGGGCGCCCGCCGATCCACCGGCTGCCGCGGCACCGCCCACCGCGGCGCTGGACAAGAAGAAGTCGATCATCCTCGGGATCATCGGCCTGGTCTTCATCGTCTTCATCTTCGTCCGCGTCATCCCGCAGGTGACCGGCTCGGGCTACCAGCAGGCGTTCGCCGAGCTCGCCGACATGACGCCGATCGCGATCGTCATCATTGCGGTCACGGTCATTCTCTACCTCGTCGCCTACGGCTTCCCCTTCATGGCGGCGACGCCCGGTCTGAAGTACTGGCCGTCGCAGCAGGTCAACCAGGCCGCGTTCGCGATCTCCAACGGTGTGCCTGCGGGCGGCGCCTTCGGGTTGGCGGTCCAGTACGCGATGCTCGCGTCGTACCGCATCTCAGGATCCGCGGCGACTGCCGCGATCACGGCGGTCGGGCTTTGGAGCATCTTCGTCAGCCTGGGTCTGCCGATCCTCGGAGTGGCCGCGCTGAGCATCGAGGGCGGCAACAGCAGTTACAACTGGGTCGCCCCACTCGGCCTGGGGATCCTGGTTGTCGTGATCGTCGGCTTCGTGATGATCATGCGCAGCCCCAAGATCGCGGTGGGTATCGGCAACCTCGGCAACAAGTTGATCAACCCGTTGCGCGGGCGCATCTCCAAGCTCAAGGATCTCGACCTGGTCAAGCCCATCTCGAAGTTCCGAGCCGACATGTACGACGTGCTGCGCCGCCGCTGGCTCTTCCTGACCATTGCGCAGCTCGCTGTCATCCTCACCCAGTTCGCAATCTTCTACGCCGCGCTGCGCGGTGTCGAGGGATGGGACGCGAGCGGCACGTCGCCCCTCGCCGCCTTCGCAGCCTTCGCGACGAGTCAGATCATGCTCATGGTGCCGATCACGCCGGGAGGCCTCGGCACCACGGATGCGCTCATGATCGCGCTGCTGCAGAGCATGGGCGTGACCGGTTCGGTGGCGCAGGCGGCCGACGTCGTATGGCGCATGGCGTCGTATCTCCCGCAGATCGTCATCGGCATCATCGCCCTCGTCCTGTGGTTCCGGCGCGCCAACCGCGCGTTCGCCGGGGCCAAGCCCACGGATCCGACACCGACGGGCGATCCCGCTCCGGCCGCCTGATCCTCCCATGTGGACGCGGTACGCAGCCCTTGGCGACAGCTTCACCGAGGGCCTCATGGACGTCACCGGGCCCCAGGGCCGGCATGTCGGCTGGGCCGATCGTGTCGCGGCCACGCTGGCGCGTCGCTCTGCGGACCTGGCCTACGCCAACCTCGCCGTGCGCGGCAAGCTGATCGGCCAGGTCTTAGACGAACAGGTCCCCGCCGCTTGCGCGCTCGAGCCCGACCTGGTGACGCTGGCCGCGGGGGTCAACGATGCCCTGCGCCGCTCCTACGACCTCAGTGCGTCAGCGACCGCTCTCGAGAACTCGGTGCGCGCCCTGCGCGGGACCGGCGCCGACGTGGTGCTCTTCGCCTTCGGCGATCCCTCGCGGCGATCATCGGTGATGGGATCGGTTTCCGGCAGGATCGCCCGGGCGAATGATGCGACGCGAGCCATCGCGCTCGAGTACGGATGCCGCGTTGTCGATTTCTGGGGCTGCGCGGTCTTCGACGACGACGTCTACTGGGATCAGGACCGGCTCCATCTCTCGCCCACCGGCCACGAGCTCGCCGCGCGCGCGGTGCTCGAGACTCTGGGTATCGGCGGGGACTCCTGGCGGACCCCCGCTGCCGGTGCGGCGCCCCCGGCGCTGCTCGCGCGGGTAGGCGGCCACGCGACCTGGGCCGGCCGGCACTTCGGCCCCTGGATCGGACGCCGGATCCGGGGCCGGAGCTCCGGCGACGGCGTCGTCCCCAAGCGGCCGGCCTGGGGCCCACCGCCTGGAGATGCGTACGCAGTGGACCGCCTCTAGACTCACCCTCACAGAAGGGGAGTACCCCCTCGCCGTGGGTTCGTCATCACGGGGCCGCCTCGGCCCCCGGGCCCATGGGTCGGCAGGACCCAGCGGGACGGCTCAGCCGCCCGTGTCGGGCCAGGCCGGCGGCGGGAGACCTTCGGTTGCGAGTGCGCTCGCCCGAAGGAGATGACATGTCCACGTTCCTCGCCGACGATCCCCGTGCCGCCGCCAAGGTGGCCCCCGCTCTCACCGAAGCCGGTCGCCAGGCCCTCCAGGAACGCATCGAGCGCCTGCGCACCGACGTACTCGAGCCGCTGCGCCCGCACCTGATCGGGCCGGAGCGAGACGAGCGCGACATGGCCGAGTTCGAGCGGGCCCTCGCTGAGATCGAGCGACTCGATGCGATCATCGCGGCGTCGGTCGAGCTCCCCAAGCCGGCGACCGGCAAGCGCGCCAAGGTGGCCCCCGGTGCCCTCGTGGAGATCCGCGACGGCGCCGGCGAGAAGGTCCGCGTGCGGCCCGTGCACCCGGAGGAGGCGACCATCGACGATGAGCGCATCTCCTGGGACTCGCCCCTGGGCAAGGCGCTGCTCGGCGCTGCGGTGGGGGACACGCTGACCGTGCCATCCCCGCGCGGGTCGTGGACCTGCGAGGTGCTGCGCATCACGCGCTAGGGCTCCTCCACAGGGGGCGGCGACTGTCCACAGGCCCCGCCGACGCGGTTTACGCTGCAGCAGTCATCGCTCACCGTGAGCGCATGACCCACGAACCCATCACCATTCGCAGCCTCACCGATGCGGCGCTCGCCGCCCCCTTCATGCTCGGCTACTGGCCCGACCAGTCCGTGTGCGTCCTCATCGTCGATGCGGACGGCCATGTCCTGCTGATCATGCGCTGGCACCTCGACGCCCCTGACGTGCCGCCCCACCTGCCCCTGTCCGACGACGCCGAGGCGGTGGCCTTCCACCTCGTGGTCTTCGACGATCGCGGTGCCCGGGAGCCGGCGCCGTGGGACCGGATCGCCGCTGACATCAGCGCCAGGGGAGTGCCGCTCGGGCGCATGGCGTTCGTCGCTGGGGCAGCAGATGACGTCGTCGTGCACTCTCCCGCGCGCGGAGGTGCGTCCTCGGCGCAGGCCGTCCGCATCGGCCCGGAGGAAATCGCCGATCTCGGGCGGCGCTGGCAGTTGCGGCCATGGGCGAGCAGCCGGGAGGCGTACGTCGCCGACATCGCCCCCGATGCGGATCGACAGGCCCAGGTCCGCGACTCGCTGCGAGCGCAGTGCGCGGTCACGGAGGCCACACGTGACCGCGCCATCGCGGTGACCGTGGAGGCGCTGATGTCCGGACCGGGGACGCCGGAATCGGTCGCCGCGGCGCTCACGGCGCTGCGGGATGTCCGCGTGCGCGACACGGTGCTGTGGGAAGTGATGCATGCGCCCGTGGACCGGTGGACGGTCGCGGCCGACTCCCTCGCCTGGGCCGTCGCCGGCGCACCCGATGACCATGTCGCCGCACCGGCCACGCTGCTGGCGATCCTGCGCTGGCAGCAAGGCGACGGTTCCCGAGCCGGTGCCGCGGTCGAGCGGGCGCTCGCGGCGGATCCGTCGTACTCCCTGGCCGACCTGATCAACCGCTGCCTGCTGGTGGGCCTGCACCCGAGCACCTGGGCCGAGGGCCTGGTGGGGCTCTCGCGCGAGGCCTGCCGCCGGGCCGCGTAGGAGTCGCCGGGGGCCGGGTTGAGGCGCCGACGGTCGTTGTGTAATCTCACCGTCAGGTCATGAGCGCCAGCGTCAAGCCCCGGCTTGCTGGCCGGCAACCCTCCGACCGCGGTGGGGTGCTCCGGGTGAGGACCGGGCCTGCAATGCAGGCAAGCGCGGGTCTTGCATAGGGCAAGGCCCCGGATGGTCGGAGGTCGCCATGTGCTGCTGTCGAATGTCGCGTTCCTGACGCTCGGCGCCGTGCACAGGCGCACCCCCGCACATCCGGCATCGGTCGGATGCGCATACCCCACCCACATCCACCCACGTAGGAGACGAACATGAGCAACGGCTGGTCCTTCGAGACCCGTCAGATCCACGCCGGGCAGGCACCCGATGCCGCCACCAACGCCCGTGCGCTTCCGATCTACCAGACCACGTCGTACACCTTCAACGACACGAATCACGCTGCCAATCTCTTCGCCCTCAAAGAGCTTGGAAACATCTACACGCGGATCATGAATCCGACCCAGGCTGCGGTCGAGGACCGCCTTGCCTCGCTCGAGGGCGGCGTGGGAGCCCTGCTGGTCTCCAGCGGCCAGGCGGCGGAGACCCTCGCCATCCTCAACCTGGCCGAGTCGGGGGACCACATCGTGTCCTCGGCCGCCCTCTACGGCGGCACCTACAACCTGCTGCACTACACGCTGCCCAAGATGGGCATCGAGACGACCTTCATCGACGACCCCGACGACCTCGACGCCTGGCGGGCGGCGGTGCGCCCCAACACCAAGGCCTTCTACGGGGAGTCGATCGCCAACCCCAAGAACGATGTTCTGGATATCCGTGCGGTAGCTGATCTCGCCCATGAGGTTGGAGTGCCGCTCATCGTCGACAACACGGTGGCGACGCCGTACCTCATCCGGCCTATTGAGTGGGGTGCGGATATCGTCGTGCATTCCGCAACGAAGTACATCGGCGGACATGGGACTGCCATCGCTGGCGTC
>JALQSY010000399.1 GCA_023264215.1 Candidatus Nanopelagicales bacterium | reverse complement strand
GAAGGTCTCACCAAAGCGAGAGTTGAAGCGCATGGCCAGGTCGCGGGTGAGCTCGAGGTGCTGACGCTGGTCTTCACCAACAGGAACAACGTTTGCTTGGTAAGCGAGGATGTCAGCGGCCATCAAGATGGGGTAGGTGAACAGGCCCACTGAGGCAGCGTCAGCACCGTTCTTGGCTGATTTGTCCTTGAACTGAGTCATGCGGCTGGCCTCACCGAAACCGGTGATGGTGTTGAGCACCCAGGCAATCTGGGTGTGTGCCTGAACGTGGGACTGAATGAACAGGGTCGACTTGTCGGTGTCGATACCGGCAGCAATGTATTGCGCAGCGGTGGAACGAGTGCGCTCACGCAGCTCGGCAGGGTCTTGTGGAACAGTGATGGCGTGCAGGTCCACGACGCAGTAGAACGCATCGAATTCGTCCTGCATGGTAACCCAGTTGCCGAGGGCACCGATGTAGTTTCCGAGGTGCAGGGAATCACTGGAGGGCTGCATTCCAGAAAGAATGACGGGCTTGTTGCTCATGAAAAGTCCTAGAGGTTGTAGTCGACGACGACGGGGGTGTGATCAGACCAGCGAGTGTCATACGAGTCAGCGCGGTCGACGGTGTAGTTGGAAGCAGTAGCAGCGAGGGCAGGGGTTGCGAGGTGGTAGTCAATACGCCAGCCGGCATCGGTGTCGAATGCCTGACCACGCCAGGACCACCAGGTGTAGGGACCGGGGACGTTGCCTGCGGCTTGACGACCCACATCA
>JALQSY010000398.1 GCA_023264215.1 Candidatus Nanopelagicales bacterium | reverse complement strand
GGTCGTGGATGAGGTCCCACATGATGAATGTTTCTTCAGAGAGCTTCTGGTTGGTCAGCAGTTCTGCTGCATCAGCAGGGAGTTCCAGGCCGGTGATCTCAGCAGCTGCTTCGGTGACCACAGCGAAGCGTGCAGCTTCGCGGTCCTGGAAGATGGCACCCCAGGTGAACGCAGGAACTTCACGCATGGCGACAGTCTCAGGGAAGAGCACAGCCGAGTTGGTGTCATAACCGGGAGTGAAGTCGATGAAACGAACAGGAACGAACAGCTTGTTGTTGTAGTCGCCTGCTTCGAGTTCAGCGATGAAGTCTGGCCACATTACTTCGATGAGCACAGCTTCAACGAAGCGGTTGCTGCTTCCGTTCTGCGTGTACATCGGGAAGACAACGAGGTGACGCACGCCGTTCACGCGGTTGGCGGCAGGTGCGAACTCGAGGATAGAAGCGAGGAAGTCAGGCTCACCGAAGCCACCCTCAACCCAGCGACCCAGGTCAGCAATGACGGCGTCGAGGTAGGAGGCATCGTGAGGGAACGAGGGTGCGAGCTCGGAGATGGACTCAACCATGACAGCAACGAGTTCACGAGCAGATGCGTGGTTACTTGCCTCAGGGATGGAGCCATCCTTGATCTGCATTGCCTGAAGAGCAATGGCCGCATTCTTGAGTGCAACCCATGTAGGAGTGGTTTCAGTAATGTCTGCAGCAGCAGTGAGGTCGAGTACGTTTGTCATACCTCTACGCTAACGCTGAATGCGCGCA
>JALQSY010000397.1 GCA_023264215.1 Candidatus Nanopelagicales bacterium | reverse complement strand
CCAGGTCCTGACCCTTCGCGGTGACGCGGTAGCCGGTGCCGACGAGTTCGAGGGTCTTGGTGTAGCCCTCGGTGACGCCGGTGACCATGTTGTTGACCAGCGTGCGCGTCAGGCCGTGCAGGGCCTTGGCCGGGCCTTCGTCGTTCGGCCGGGAGACGATCAACGAACCGTCTTCCTCTTTGACCGTGATGGGCTCGGCGACGTCCAAGGAGAGCGTCCCCTTCGGTCCGGTGATGGTGACGGACTGTCCCTGGATCGTGGCGGTTACGCCGGAGGGAACAGGGATGGGCAACTTGCCGATACGTGACATGTCGATCCTCCCTTCACCAGACGTAGGCGAGGACTTCCCCACCCACGCCCTTCTTCGAAGCCTGTCGATCGGTCAGCAGACCGTTCGAGGTGGACAAGATCGCGATACCCAGGCCACCGAGGACGCGCGGCAATGCGGTGCTCTTGGCGTACACCCGGAGGCCCGGCTTGGACACGCGGCGCAGTCCGGCGATGGACCGCTCGCGCGAAGGTCCGTATTTGAGTTCGAGCGTGAGGGTCTTTCCCACCTCGGCATCGGCCACGTCGTATCCGGCGATGTACCCCTCCGCCTTCAAGATCTCAGCGATGTTCGCCTTGATCTTCGAGTGCGGCATGGCAACCGAATCGTGGTACGCCGAGTTGGCGTTGCGCAGACGAGCGAGCATGTCTGCGATCGGGTCTGTCATTGTCATGGCCTACCGGCCTTCCTCGCCGTGGTATCCCCGAGCGGAT
>JALQSY010000396.1 GCA_023264215.1 Candidatus Nanopelagicales bacterium | reverse complement strand
TTCCGGATCGATGCGCGTGCGCGGCCCGGAGCGAGTGATGTAGTGCGGGGTGGTGACCACAACGCCGTGGCGGATCATCCCCGGCATTCCCACGGTTGCACGATCGGCTCTCGGTAGTTGCTCGGACAACTCGGTCAACGTCTTCACGAACAACGACGGAGTCAAGGGATACGGGGTTGGGACGCGCACGGGCTGCGCTCGCATAGTTCCCGATTCATCGAGGACCGACGCCTTGAGGCCTCCGCCTCCGCAGTCGATCGACAACGTGGTTGTCACGGGCGCAAGTGTGCCCGATAGCCTTACCCGGCTGTCGGCCGAGGGAGCGATCCTGATGTTGGCAGTGTGGAGGTGTCGCCTAGTCCGGTCTATGGCGCCCGCCTGCTAAGCGGGTTGGGAGTTTAGAGCTCCCTCGAGGGTTCAAATCCCTCCACCTCCGCCATAGGCCAGCGACTTTCCGATGTCTGCTGGCGGCGTCGCTTCACCCGACGGTCAGGCGCCTGCGTCGCGCGTTCCAGCGCGATGAGTACTCGGCCAGGGGCGACAGCGCCGGGCCGCGTTCGAGGTCGCCGTCCAAGGCGAACTGGGAGCCGTGCAGGGGGCATCGCCAACCGGCGCCGTCCGCGTTCACGGTTGCCCCTTGGTGTGTGCATCGGAGGTTGAGCGCGGTGTATGTGTCGCCCTGGCGGACGATCGCAACCGGTGTCCCCTTGACGTTGCCGAGGAGCACTCGTGAATTGTCCTGACGCAAAGCCGGCACCTTGTCGACAT
>JALQSY010000395.1:280-769 GCA_023264215.1 Candidatus Nanopelagicales bacterium | reverse complement strand
ACATCGCATTACGAGTCGTCGCCGACCACGCGCGCACCTGCACTTTCCTGATCGGGGACGGCGTGATCCCGGGTAACGAAGGACGCGGCTACGTACTTCGGCGCCTGATGCGGCGGGTGATCCGGAACATGCGCATCCTGGGTGCGGAACAACCCGTGATGAGCGAACTAGTGGACGCCACGGTCTTGGCGATGGCGCCGCAATACCCGGAGTTGAACGACGAAGTCGAGCGCATTCGCAGTGTGTCGATCTCCGAGGAGGCGGCGTTCGATTCCACCTTGCGCACCGGCACCACGCTGTTCGACACGGCGGTGGCCCAGGCCAAGGCCGCGGGGTCCTCCACATTGCCCGGTGACCAGGCGTTCTCACTCCACGACACCTACGGCTTCCCGATAGACCTCACCTTGGAGATGGCCGCCGAGCACGGGCTGACCGTCGATGAGGACGGCTTCCGCTCGCTCATGGCTCAGCAGCGTGAGCGCGCGAAGG
>JALQSY010000395.1:0-270 GCA_023264215.1 Candidatus Nanopelagicales bacterium | reverse complement strand
ACCGCGACATCCTGGATGCCGGTGGTTCCACCACGTTCATCGGCTACGACCAGATCGAAGCCGAGGCGACGGTGCTCGGGGTCGTGACGGAAGGACACAGTCAACCGGTGGTGCACGCGGGGCAGCACGCGGAACTCATCGTCGATCGGACGCCGTTCTACGCCGAATCCGGTGGTCAGTTGGGTGACCACGGAACCATGGTCACCTCCGCGGGTGCGGTCTTCGAGGTGTACGACGTCCAGTCTCCGGTTCCGGGTCTCTTCGTGCACC
>JALQSY010000394.1 GCA_023264215.1 Candidatus Nanopelagicales bacterium | reverse complement strand
GACACGGCGGCATACTCCTCGTCGCTCAGGCCATCGAGGTCAACTCCCCGAGCCTCACAGGCCGCTACGAGTGCGCCGGTGATTTCGTGGGCGTCGCGGAAGGGAACACCACGGACCACGAGCCAGTCAGCCACGTCTGTCGCAAGCGAGTAGCCACTCGTGGCGAGTGACTCCATCCGCTCGTAATGGAAGGTGATCGTTGCGAGCATTCCCGCCATGGCCGGCAGCACCGTCAGGAGCGTGTCTGCGGAGTCAAAGACCGGTTCCTTGTCTTCCTGGAGGTCCCGGTTGTAGGCCAACGGAAGCGCTTTGAGGGTTGTGAGCAAACCAGTGAGATTCCCGACCAGACGCCCGGACTTCCCCCGAGCAAGCTCGGCAATGTCGGGGTTCTTCTTCTGCGGCATCATCGACGAACCGGTCGAGTAGCTATCGTGCAGCGAAATATAGCCAAACTCAGCGGTAGCGAAGACGATCAACTCGTCAGCAAGCCGGCTGATGTCAATACCGATTTGAGCGGCGATGTACGCCCATTCGGCCACGACGTCGCGAGCTGAAGTCGCGTCGAGCGAGTTGTCAGCAACGGCTGAGAAGTCCAAATCGCGCGCGATATTTTCAGCGTCCAGCCCGAGTCCGCCGCCAGCCAGCGCACCAGAACCATAAGGCGACTGGTCGTTTCGCTGCGCCCAATCGTCGAGCCGCTGCACGTTCCGCAAGAGAGGCCACGCGTGCGCAAGCAGATGATGGGCTACCAATACGGGTTGGGCGTGCTGAAAATGCGT
>JALQSY010000393.1 GCA_023264215.1 Candidatus Nanopelagicales bacterium | reverse complement strand
GAGGTCGCCGTCATGCTCATGCCCGACGACGACGGCCGCCAGCGGGTCCGCGCGGTGTCCGGGCTCGACGCACGGATCGTCGGCTCGGTGCCGACCCTCCCGGACGGCGTCGCGATGGTCCCCGAGGACCGTGAGCCCGTCGTCGTCGACCGGTTCGACGACGAGCTCGACCCGTGGGGTGCCGACTGGCCCCGCCTCACGACCTACCTGGCCGTCGCCATCTCGGCGATCGACGGCACCGGACTCCTGCTGATCGGCTGGACGGCCGACCGGCGGGTGCCCACGACCAGTCTCGATCCGGCGTTCCTGCAGGCGTTCGCGCAGCAGGCCTCCCTCGGGATGCAGGTCGCCCGGGCGCAGGACGACCAGGCGCGCCTCGCGGTCTACGAGGACCGCGACCGCATCGGTCGAGACCTGCACGACCTGGTGATCCAGCGCCTGTTCGCGGTCGGGCTGTCGCTCGAGGGAATGATGCGCGAGGTCCTCACCGACCAGGCGCGGACCCGCCTCGACCAGGCCGTCGACGACCTCGACAACACCATCAAGGACATCCGCCGCACGATCTTCGACCTGGGCCGCACCGTCGCCTCGACCGGCCTGCGTCAGGACCTCGAGCAGATCGTCGACGAGGCGTCCCCGCTGCTCGGCTTCCTGCCCGAGATGAGGATCTCGGGACGTCTCGAGACGGTGCCCGACGCGGTGGGGGTCAACCTGCTGCACGTCGTGCGGGAGCAGCTCTCGAACATCGTGCGCCACGCCGGCGCGCGACACGTCACGATCC
>JALQSY010000392.1 GCA_023264215.1 Candidatus Nanopelagicales bacterium | reverse complement strand
CTTTTTCCAGCATCAGGGCTGGGGTCGGTTCGCCATGCAGCACTGCGTCTAGCAGCGCGCAGAGGGCGTCCATGATTTCTTCGTGCGTCATTGGTTCCTCCGTTCCGGTTGCGAAATGCATCCGATGTGGTAATCTTCACCCCAAGGCTTACAGGTGTCAAGCCCCTTTGTGAAACTTTTTTGGAGTGATGAAATGACCAAGGATGAAGTTATTGCCTACTTTGGCAACGCCAGCAAGGTCAGTCGAGCGTGTGGCATCACGCATAGCGCAGTGCTTGCCTGGCGCGATGTGCCGCAGCAGTGGCAGTTCCAGCTCGAACGCATGACTGGCGGTGAGTTGGTTGCCGACTGCCCCCTGCCGCCCTACGCCCTCGGCATTGCCGCCCGTGACCTGCCGGAGGGCCGCTGGCCGCGCACCCCCGTGGAGACGCCCCATGAGTCAGATTGACGAGGTACGGGCGCACCTGCTGCGGGGGAAGGCCATCACCCCCATGCAGGCGCTGAAACTGTTCGGCTGCTTCCGTCTTGCGGCAATCATTTTCAACCTGCGGGCTGAAGGGTTCACCATCGAGACGGAGATGGTCTACAGCGGCGACAAGAGGTGGGCGTCCTACACCCTGACCGGATACCGCGCTAGTTGCAGAACGATTTGACGCTAGCGTCTTGCTAGCAACGTGCTAGCAAGTTTGTTCCCCTTGCATATCATATAACCTAGAGGTAGCATTCAGTATGGCTAACGAACGATTGAAAGCGGCGGAGGCAGGGCTAGTCCGCTACCACGGG
>JALQSY010000391.1 GCA_023264215.1 Candidatus Nanopelagicales bacterium | reverse complement strand
GGGATGCTCACCTGCTTGCCGATCGTCTTGTACGCCTCGTCGAAACTCGGTTGGAGTTCGTCGAAGGGCATCTCGACGGTCAACTTCACGCGGGTGGGACTCAGGGTCTCGACGTCGGTCTTCACGTACTTCTCCAGGGTCGGTGATCACGGCGCCAAGGCGACGCTCATGGTCGGGGCGGGGAGACTCGAACTCCCGATCTCCTGCTCCCAAAGCAGGCGCGCTAGCCACTACGCTACGCCCCGCGTGGGCTCCGCGAGAGTCTAGAGGCCTGGCCCATGCGCTCTGACCTCGCCTCCTCGGCGTCTAGTCGTGACCAACCAACCGGTAGCATGAGCGCGCTCCACGCGGGTGTAGCTCAATGGTAGAGCCCCAGCCTTCCAAGCTGGTTGTGCGAGTTCGATTCTCGTCACCCGCTCCACAGACCGCCCGATTGCGTCGCGATTTTCGTCTTTCCGTGTTCTCATGGAGCCGTGACAGTGCCGACTACGACGACGAGACCCCGACCCGGTGGGTCCCCCGTAGGTCGACGGGTCGTGCTCGGGATGCTCGGCGTGGGCGCCGTCGGGGTGATGGTGGGTCGTCCTGCCCAAGAAGCGATCCAATCGACGGTGAGTGCCACGGTTCCCGGCCTGGGCAGCGTGGTTCCCGCCGCCGGTGGCTTTCGCATCTACACCGTGACCGGCGGCTATCCGGCTATGCCGGTGGCGGACTACCGGCTCGAGGTGACCGGGGCCGTGGCGAATCCACTGTCACTCACCTTCGACGATCTCGCGGAGCTTCCG
>JALQSY010000390.1 GCA_023264215.1 Candidatus Nanopelagicales bacterium | reverse complement strand
AGTTCATCGGCTGCACGGTGCCGCCGAATCCTTCTGTGCGATTGTCCGATGTCATGCGCAGCGGCACGATCTTGGCCTGCTGGTAGAGGCCGAGATTGACCAGACCCACTGAGGAGTTGTAGGGGCCGATCACCGCGACGGCACCCGCCGCCTGCGCTGTCCGGACTGCCTGCGCGCCCAGGCTCGGATCGGCCTTGTCGTCGACACCGACGACCTTGACCTTGCGACCGAGTACGCCGCCCCGCGCGTTGACCTCCTTGGCCGCGAGCCGCGCTCCCCGGAGCATGTCCTGGCCATTGGCGGCCTGACTGCCGGTGAGCGGGGCCTCGAGGGCGATCACGATCGTGCCCGCATCGCCCGCCTGGGCCGGCATAGGCGCGAGGACAGCCGCCCCGAGGGCGAGCGACGCAAGGGCAGCGATGCCGACACGACTGCGAACCACCATGGAGACCTCCGGTCAGGGGAGCCAGAGCCTAGTCGCGGCCGCATTCCCCGCCGCTCCCCGCGTGTCTCCACGATGTAACGGGTGTGACTGCCGATACTTGTGGGTCATGGGACGTCATGCGGCGCCTCGGGGGACGCAACGTCCTAGCCCGACAGGGACGGCAGTGCCGGACCGCCGGGCCGACCGACTCACTCCCCCCGCGGGCGAGCACCCGGGGGACACAGCGACCCCTGGCCGCACCGGTCGCCACGCGGCGACGTCCTGGCGCCTTCCCCGGCAGCGGGATCTCATCGCCCTGGGTGCCCTGAGCCTGGTCACCGGCCTGTTGGTCGGCTGGTATCCCCCGCTG
>JALQSY010000038.1 GCA_023264215.1 Candidatus Nanopelagicales bacterium | reverse complement strand
GGGTCTGCACTATCTGCGCCCGGAAACCGCGCAGGGCATCTTCGTCAACTACCTCAACGTCATGAATGCGGCGCGCAAGAAGCCCCCCTTCGGGATCGGCCAGACCGGCAAGAGCTTCCGCAACGAGATCACCCCGGGCAACTTCATCTTCCGCACCCGCGAATTCGAGCAGATGGAGATGGAGTTTTTCGTCAAGCCCGGCACCGACGAGGAGTGGCACGAGTACTGGCTCCAGCAGCGCTGGGACTGGTACGTCGACCTCGGCATCGATCCGGAGAACCTCCGGATGTTCGAGCACCCCAAGGAGAAGCTCAGCCACTACTCCAAGCGCACCGTCGACATCGAGTACCGATTCCGCTTCGCCGGATCGGAGTGGGCCGAGCTCGAGGGCATCGCCAATCGCACCGACTTCGACCTGTCCACCCACTCGACGCACTCCGGCACCGATCTGTCGTACTACGACCAGGAGACCGAGGAGCGCTGGGTCCCCTATGTCATCGAGCCGGCGGCCGGACTGACGCGCTGCGTGCTCGCCTTCCTCCTCGACGCCTACGACGAGGATGAGGCGCCCAACGCCAAGGGCGGCGTCGACAAGCGCGTGGTCCTGCGCCTGGACCCAAGGCTCGCTCCGGTCAAGGCGGCGGTCCTGCCGCTGTCGCGCAACGAGCAGCTCTCGCCGCGCGCTCGCGAGCTCGCCGCGCAGCTGCGCAAGCGCTGGAACATCGACTTCGACGATGCCGGCGCGATCGGCCGGCGCTACCGGCGCCAGGACGAGATCGGCACGCCGTACTGCGTGACGGTCGATTTCGACACTCTCGAGGATGACGCGGTCACGGTGCGCGAACGCGACACGATGGCCCAGGAGCGGATCCCGCTCGCCGCACTCGAGGGCTGGCTGGCCGAGCGGCTGCCTGCCTGCTGACGTGGACAGCGATCACCCCGTCTTCACCCGCGCGTATGCGGTGATCGCGGCCCTGGGCGAGCGCACGGGTCTGGGCGACCTGCGTCGTCGCGTGCTCGCTGACGCGCGCGGCCGCCTGCTCATCGTCGGCCTCGGGCCCGGACATGACCTGGAGCACCTGCCTGACGCGGTGACCTCCGTCGTCGCCCTGGAGCCCAGCGCATCGATGCGTGACGCCGCGCGGGCGCGAGTCCGCGCGCTCACCGATCGCGGCGTAGCGACCGAGGTCGTCGACGCGCCCGCCGAGCGGATCCCGCTGCCCGATGACTGCGTGGACTCGGTCCTCGTCGCCTACGTGCTGTGCTCGGTCGACGACCCTCACGACGCGCTGGCGGAGATTCGCCGGGTGCTGCGCCCGGGAGGGACGTTGCACGTGCTCGAGCACGTCCGAGCGCGACCGCGCTCCGTGCTGCGCGGGCTGCAACGGGCCGTCGGCCCCGTCTGGCCGCACCTGGCCGGCGGATGTCGCGTCGACCGGGACACCGGTGCGGCCCTGCGCGCGGCGGGGTTTGATTTGTCCGAAATCTCGCAGACGAACCTCATGGCGCTTCCCCCCGTGGCGCCCACCCTCGTGGGCGTGGCGCGGCACGCTCGATCCGCCTGAGGGCGTGGGTCCAGCGGGCCCCATCCGCGTGAAGTGACCTGTGCGAAGTCGCCCCATAGCGGCCCCGCGGCGTTTAGCCTGCGTTCACCGAAGTGGCACCCGCCGGGGCCACGATCGCGAGGCATGCAACACACGGCAGGACGAGGACGGACACCCCGTCCCGGGAAGGACACCATGCGACGCCCCTTTATGAAGATGGCGGTACCCGCCCTGGCGGCCGGAGCCCTGCTCCTGGCCGCGTGCTCGGGGTCCTCGGACTCCGGTTCGAGTTCCGCAGCACCGGAGTCGTCGGCCGCCACCTCGGCAGCCGCCGGAGCCGAGTGCGGCACGACCATCGATGAGATCGCGGCCAAGGCCAAGGAGGAGGGCAAGGTCAACCTCATCGCCCTGCCCGACACCTGGGCCAACTACCGCGGCATCCTCGACTCCTTTACCGAGAAGTACGGCATCGAGGCGCCTGTGATGAACCCCGATGCGTCCTCCGCTGACGAGCTCACCGCCGTCGAGACCCTGCGCGGCCAGCCGGACATGCCCGAGGTCCTCGACATCGGACCGTCCTTCGTCCAGCAGGCCAAGGACGCGGGCTACCTGGAGTCCTACAAGCCGGTGGTGTGGGACGAGATCCCCGCATCGCTCAAGGGCGAGGACGGCACCTGGGTCGGGTCCTACTACGGCGTCCTCGCGATCGCGACCAACGCCACGATCCAGCCCAACGTCCCCAAGACCTGGGCCGACCTGAAGAAGCCCGAGTACAAGGGCCAGGTCACCATCAATGGCGATCCCCGCGAGGCCGGCGCGGCATTCGCGGCGGTCGTCGCCGCGGCGCTCGCCAATGGCGGGTCCTTCGACGATGTCATGCCCGGCATCGAGTACTTCGCCGAGCTCAAGCGCCTGGGCAACCTGCAGACCATCGACGTCACCGAGGCGGCAGTGCTGTCCGGCGAGGTGCCCATCGCGCTGGACTGGACGTACAACTTCCCGGGCCTGCGCCCGGCGCTCGAGGAGGCCGGCTTCGACTTCCAGGTGATCGTGCCCGCTGACGGCGTGTACGGCGGCTACTACGCGCAGTCCGTGGTCACCGAGGCCCCGCACCCCTGCGCCGCTCGCCTGTGGCTCAACCACCTGGTGAGCAACGACGGCGCGCTGGGCTACCTCGAGGGTGGCGCCATCCCCGCCCGCTACGCCGCACTGCTGGAGCAGGGCCTGATCTCCGACGAGATCGCGGCCAATCTCCCGCCGGCGGAGGTCATTGCCGCGATCTCGTTCCCGACCCAGGAGCAGACCGACAAGGCCAAGGCACTCATCACCGAGAACTGGGGGCCGATGGTCGCTGACCAGTAAGGTCAGTGCGGCCTCGCCGGGGGAGACCCGGACGCAGGCCATCGGATCCATCAGATCGAAGGGGAGAGGCCGACGTGAGGAGGAGGTTCGACACCGCCACGGTGGTCGTGGCGGTGCCGTTCCTCGCCTTCGTCGGCCTCTTCCTCTTCGTCCCGGCCATCGGCCTGGCGATCAAGGCCTTTACGCCCGGTGGATCCTTCGGCTTCAGCGCCATGCAGCGGGCGCTCGAGGGGTCCTATCGCACCGCGTTCATCAATTCCCTGGCGCTCGCCGTCACCAGCGCCATCCTCGGCGGGGTCCTGGGCCTGCTCCTCGCGCTCAGTCTCAAGAGCCTGACCCGCCCGAAGTGGCTGCGCTCGACGGTCGACTCCTGGTCCGCCGTGGCGGCGCAGCTCGGTGGCATCCCGCTCGCCTTCGCCTTCATCGCGGCGATCGGCACCCAGGGCGTCATCACCAAAGTGCTCGGCCTGGCCGGCTTCGACCTGCCCAACTCCGGGTTCAGCCTGTCGGAGTTCTGGGGGCTGGTGATCGTCTACCTGTACTTCCAGATCCCGCTGATGTTCCTCGTCATGATGCCCGCCGTAGGCGGTCTCAAGGCGACCTGGGGAGAGGCTGCGGCTGTCATGGGCGCGAGCTCGGGACGCTACTGGCGCTCGGTCGCCCTTCCCCTGCTCGTGCCTTCGTTCCTCGGTGGCCTGCTGCTGCTCTTCGTCAACTCGTTCGCGGCCTACGCCACGGCGTACGTTCTCAATCCGGGTGCCGCGCTGGTGCCGCTGCAGATCCGCTTCCTCCTGCAGGGCAACGTCATCACCGGCGAGCAGGACCTCGCCTACGCCATCGTCCTGTGGACGATCACGCTGCTCCTGGTCAGCCTGCTCCTCATCGCCATCCTCCAGCGGCGCACGGCGAAGTGGGCGTCGACATGAGGGTCCTGCGCACGATCTTCCTGGTCCTGCTCGGCCTGTACTTCTTCGTGCCGCTGCTGGCGATGGCGAGGTTCGCCTTCCAGTCGGTGCCGGTGGTCCTGCTCACCCCGGAGAAGCTCCTCGAGGGGTGGAGCCTCACGGGGCTGTTCGAGGTATTTGGCAATCCGGAGTTCCAGCGCGCGGCGCTCATCAGCCTGCAGTTGGCGGCCCTCGCCATCGGGCTCACGCTCGTGCTCCTGCTCCCGCTCGCGGCCCTGGTCGAGATCAAGGCGCCGCAACTGCGCACCCTCATGACCGCCATCACGCTGCTGCCCTGGGTCGTCCCGCCGGTCGCCTTGGTCGTCGGCGTTGCCGCGACCTTCCGCAACACCGTGCCGTGGTTCCTCGCCAGCCCCTACAGCCTTGTGCCGTTCTATGTCCTGTGGGCGCTGCCGTTCTCCTATCGCGCGATCGACGCAGGCCTGCGCGCGATAGGCGCGCGGACTCTCTACGAAGCGGCCCGGGTGATGGGCGCATCGACATTCACGATCATCGTGCGCGTCATCGTGCCCAACATGATCGGCGCGATCATCGCCGCCTCGGTCCTGACCGCGGCGCTGGTGCTCGGTGAGTTCGCGTTCGCGGCCCTGCTGCTCAAGGAGACGCTGCCGACCTTCATGGCCGAATTCCAGCGCTCTGAGCCGCGGGCCGGGATGGCCCTGGCCCTCGCCGTCATGCTCCTCACGGCCCTCATCATCTGGATCGGCGTACGCGCGCTGCGCAAGCGCGGCATGGACCTACAAGCGGCAGGAGTGTGATGGCGAAGGTAGTCATGTCCGGTATCCGCAAGGAGTTCGGATCGACGGTGGCGCTCAGCGACTTCACCCTCGAGATCGAGTCCGGCGAGCTCGTCTGCCTGCTCGGGCCCAGCGGCTGCGGCAAGACCACGGCGCTGCGGATCCTCGCGGGCTTCGAGAAGGCCGACGCCGGGACGGTGACGGTGGGAGGCGATGACATCACCTACGTGCCGACGCCGAAGCGCAACTTCGGCATGGTCTTCCAGGAGTACAGCCTCTTTCCCAACATGACGGGACGGGCGAACGTGGAGTTCGCGCTCAAGCTCCGCAAGGCCGGCAGCGCCGAGCGCAAGGACACGGTCGATCGGCTGCTCGCCGTCACGGGCCTGACGGAGCACGCCGACAAGTTCCCGCACCAGATGTCCGGCGGTCAGCGCCAGCGCGTCGCTCTCGCGCGCGCCCTCGCGTCGAACCCCCGCGTGCTTCTCCTCGACGAGCCGCTCTCGGCCCTGGACGCGAAGGTGCGCGACTCACTGCGCGAGGAGATCCGCCGGGTGCAGAGGGAGATCGGTGTTACCACGCTCTTCGTGACGCATGACCAGCACGAGGCGCTGGCGATCGCCGACCGAGTCGGGGTGATGAGCCACGGTCGCCTGGAGCAGATCGACCCGCCGCGCGCGCTCTACGAGCAGCCCGACAGCGCGTTCGTCGCCGGCTTCGTCGGCACGGTCAATCGCATCCCGGCCCAGGCCGACGGGGATCGCTGGCGCGTGCTCAATCGCAGCGTCCCCGGCACGGTCACCACACCCGGCGCCAGGCTCGCCGTGGTCCGACCCGAGCAGATCGCCGTGGACATGGACGGATCGGGCGCGGACACCGTGCGCGAGGTCGTCTTCCTTGGCCCGCTCACGCGACTCACCGTCGAGCACGGCGGATCGACCCTCATCGCTGACCTGCTGACCGCTGAATTCGGGGGAGCCAACCCGGGCGATCACGTGCGGCTGCGACTGCGCGATGACGTCGACGAGATCGTGCTCATCGAGGGCTGACGATGACCGTGGAGCCTGGTGCTCGCATCACGTGCGCAGATGCGGACGACCTCGGCTGGTCCGAGCTCTGCGTGACGGCCGATTCGCTGGCCGACCAGGTCTCCGGCGACGTCCTCGCTCGCGTCGTGCACGTGTCGGACACGCACGTGTGCGATGCCGAGTCGCCGGCTCGCCTGGAGTACCTCGACCGACTCTCCGATCCCGACTCGATCTATCGGCTCAGGCTCGGAGAGGTCGGCACCTATCGACCGCAGGAGATCCTCACCGTGCAGGTGCTCGCCTCGCTGGTCGAGGCCATCAACGCCCATGCGGATGAGCTCGATGCCGTCATCGTCACCGGCGACCTCATCGACAACGCCCAGGCCAATGAGCAGTCGTGGTGCGCGCAGGTCCTCGATGGCGGGCGCATCGAGCCGTGGAGCGGCGACCCGCAGGTGAGCCAGTGGGTGGGCTCGCGCGATGGTCACCCCTGGGACGCCCGCTACTGGCATCCCGATGGCTCGCCCGGCGCGAGTGCCGACGTGCCGACGGCGCATTTCGGCTACCCGCGGATCCCCGGCCTCGTCGAGGCCGCTCGCCGACCGGTCGTCTCTCCGGGCGTCGCCGTCCCGTGGTACGCCGTACCCGGCAATCACGACGCACTGCTGCAGGGGACCGTCGCCCCCGACGCCGAACTGCGCGAGCTCGCGGTGGGAGACCGCCGGATCACCGGGCTGCCGCCGGGAGGCACACCCCTGCTCACGCTCGAGGGAGTCGCCCCGCTCGGTCCGGCCCGCTACGTCCACACCCCGCATTCGCCATCGGTGCCGATTGCCCCGGACGACCGTCGCCGGCTGCTCGAGCCGGTGGAGCTCAACTCGCCGTGGGTCCAGGACATCGGGGGCGTGCGCTTCGTCGCGATGGACACGGTCAATCCCTACGGCGGGTGGCAGGGATCGATGTCGTCGTCGCACCTTGCCTGGCTGCGCGACGTCCTCGAGCAGTCGGCCGACCGCTACGTCATCGTGACGTCGCACCATCCGTCGTGGTGCCTGACGAATGCCTACACGCAGGGGGAGCCCAGGCACCTCGCAGCCGAGGTCGTGCACCTGCTGCTCGACCACCCGCAGGTGATCGCCTGGTTCAGCGGCCACGTGCACGCCCACGCCTCGCTGTGGCATGAGGGCGCCGACGGAGGAGGCTTCTGGGAGATCACGACGGCCTCCCTCATCGACTGGCCGCAGCAGGCACGAATGATCGAGATCATCCGCGCCGAGGGCGGCATCGCGATGCGCAGCACGCTGCTCGACCACGCGGCGCCGGTCGCCTGGTCGCCGGACGCGCTCGACGACCACCGCGGCCTCGCGTCCATCTCGCGTGTCCTGTCCGCCAACGACTACCACGACCGCGACGGGGTGCGTGCCCTTCGGGAGGGCGTGCCCGACGCCCGCAACACGGTGTGGTGGCAGCCCGATCCCCTGAGCGCCTAGAACCTCTCGGGATCGTCGGCGGGGCAGGGGACCGTCACGGGGCAGCCGCATCCGGCGCATTCGCCCTCGAGGAACCACGCGGCGATGTCGTAGTCCGCGAAACTCGCTCGCACGATGAAGATGTCGGATCCGCAGCACAGGCACTCGTGCGTGGGCACGCCACGCTGATCGATGAGGACGGCCGAGCCGGTCTCGGCCGCCTCATCGGGCCCGGGTCCGGGCTCAGCCACCGGCCGCGGCGCGCTTGAGCGGGGCGCTGGCGGTCACCTTGACCGCGGCGCGCGCGGGGATCTGCATCGTCTCGCCCGTAGCGGGGTTGCGTCCGGTGCGGGCCGCGCGCTGGACGACCTCGAACGTCGCGATGCCCGGGATCTGGAGCTTGGTGCCCTTCGACACCTGCTCCACGATGACGCTCGACAGTGCTGCCAGGACCGCATCGACGGTGCTGGCGGGGAGCCCGCTGCGTTCCGCGACGGCGTTGCGAAGCTCGGCCTTTCCCCAGGGTGTTGCGGGCATTCCTACCTCCGATGGTGTGGGCGTTCAACGACGTGAAGATGACAATCATTGTCAATCTAGCGTATGCACGCGCGAGAACGCGGGGAGTGACGCGACCAATACCCCCTGGGGTATAGTGCCCCGCATGTGTCGACAGGTGACGTGCAAGAGGTGTGAGAAGGCGTCCTGGGCCGGCTGCGGCCAGCACGTCAACCAGGTCCTCGCCGGGGTGCCCAAGAGCCAGCGGTGCAGGTGCACCGCGGCCGAGATGGCCGAGTGGAAGAAGGGCCACTCGTTCTTCAGGCGGCTGTTCGGGGGTTCGAAGAGCTCGACGTGATCTTGACCCCGCCGCGGCAGGCATCTAGGCTTGAATGAATCAGCAATGCTGCATAATCATTCATCACCGGCTCGGAGCCTGTGCGTGAGGGGAGGACATCACGTCCGCGATCCTCGCCCTCGATGCCGGTACCTCATCGGCCAAGGCGGTCGTCTACGACGCGAACGCCGATGCCGTGCTCGCCCGCGCATCGGTGCCGGTGCGGCTGGACGTCCGCGACGGCGGTGAGGTCGAGCAGGATCCGCGGGAGATCCTCGACGCGCTCGTCGAGGCGGCACGCAGGGCGGTGGTCGACGCGGGGGATGCGTCGCTCGACGCCGTGGCTGTGACCAACCAGCGTGAGTCCGTCGTCGCGTGGGATCGCACGACCGGTGAGCCGGTCGCCCCGATGCTCAGCTGGCAGGACAGTAGGACCGCTGCGCAGATGGCGGCCTGGGATGAAGGCGCGCGGGATCGGGTCAAGGCCGTCACCGGATTGACGCTGGACGCGATGTACTCCGCGCCCAAGATGCGCTGGCTCCTCGATCGCCACCCTGAGTCGAGCACGATGGTCGGCACTCTCGACGCGTGGCTGGTGGCGCGCCTGACCGGGGAGGTTGCCTGCGAGGCGGGCAACGCCTCGCGCACGATGCTGCTGTCGCTGCGGACAGGCGACTGGGACGACGAACTCCTCGCCGCCTTCGGGGTCGACCGTGACCGGCTTCCGCAGGTGCGTCGCTCGGATGCGGGCTTTGGAACGCTCGCGCAGGAGTTCGGTGCGCCCCTCGCCGGGCTTCCGCTTCTCGCCATACTGGCCGACTCCCACGCCTCACTCTTCGCGCACGCCCACGGCGACGTGCGGGTCGCCAAGGCGACGCTGGGGACCGGGACCTCCGTCATGGCGGCCCTGCCCGGACTGTCGACCCCGCGCGAGGGGATCGACACCACGGTGGCGTGGTGGCTGGACGCACCGACGTACGCACTCGAGGGCAACATCTTGTCAACCGGGCAGGCGATCGACTGGGTGGCGCGGCTGCTCGAGCCCGGGGGGAGCGAACCGGG
This sequence comes from Candidatus Nanopelagicales bacterium, assembly GCA_023264215.1. The sequence continues at coordinate 3,171 of JALQSY010000038.1, read as the reverse complement.
GGGCGTGGTCGTCGACACCCTCGCATCGGACTGCGACGACACGCACGGAGTGACCCTCGTGCCGGCCTTCACGGGCCTGGGCGCACCGCACTGGGACCGGGATGCGGTGGCGATCCTGAGCGGGATGACGGCGAGTTCGTCACGCGCGCAGGTGGCGCGCGCCGCACTGGAGTCCGTCGCTCACCAGATCGCCGATGTTGTCGCGGCGATGTCGCAGGCCGGCGGCGTCGACGTGAGCGAACTGCGTGTCGACGGCGGGGCCTCGTCGTCCGCGGCACTGGTGCAGGCGCAGTCCGACGTACTCGGGATCCCCGTGGTGCGCGTGCGCGAGCCCGAACTGTCCGCCATCGGCGTGGCACGACTGGCAGCGCGACGCCTCGGGCACGATCCCGGGCCGGTGGCGGGGGATGCGCCCGTCGTGCCGACGTGGTCGCGCGAACGCCGCTCACAGTCTCGTCAGCACTGGCAGCGCGAGGTGGATCGCGCCCGAATGGGAATCGAGGAGAGATGACCGACTATCCGGCATTTGGCGCGGGGCTCTGGCACTTCGCGAGCTACGTGGACCGCTACGCGACCGATGGCTACGCACCGGCGGTGTCGACCCTGGAGATGATCGAGCGCGCGGGACAGGTCGAGGACCTGTCGGCCGTCGACGTCCCCTATCCCTTCACGCCCGGCGTGACGCTCGAGCAGGTCCAGCAGGCCCTGCGCAGCCACAACCTGTCCGTCACGGGGGTCACGCCGGAGATCTACCTCCGTCGCTTCGGCAAGGGCGCCTTCACCAACCCCGATCCGGCCGTGCGCGCGCAAGCCCTCGAACTCATGAACGACGCTGCGGGCATCGTGCGGGCGCTCGATGGCCAGTACCTGAAGATCTGGCCAGGACAGGACGGCTGGGACTACCCCTTCCAGGTCAACCATCACGACCTGTGGCAGTCGGCGGTCGACGGCATGCGCGAGCTCGCGGCTGCGAACTCCGACCTGCGGATCGCGATCGAGTACAAGCCGCGCGAGCCGCGGGTGAAGATGACATGGGACTCTGCCGCGCGGTCCATCCTGGGGATCCAGCAGATCGGCCTGGACAACGTGGGGGTCCTGCTGGACTTCGGCCACTCGCTCTACGGAGGGGAGTCCCCCGCGGACGCAGCGCAGTTGCTCATCGACCACGGGCTTCTCTACGGCATGGATGTCAACGACAACCTGCGCGGCTGGGACGACGACCTGGTCGTGGGCACGGTCCACCTCACGGAGATCTTCGAGTTCTTCTACACGCTGCGTATCAACGACTGGGTCGGCGTGTGGCAGCTCGATCAGTTCCCCTTCCGCGAGGACACCGTCGAGGCAGCTCGCCTGTCGATCGAGACCCTCAAGGCGATCTACCGGGCTCTCGATGACCTGGACATGCCCGCGCTGCGCGATGCGCAGGCCCGCCATGACGCCCTGGCGGCCCAGCGCATCGTCCAGCGCGCCCTGCTGTCCAGCATGGCGGACCGGTGAGCGCTGCAGCGCCGGCCGATCTCGCGGAGGCTGCCCGACGCGTGCGGCTGCGCGACCTCGGCATGGTGACCGGCGCCGGCATGGGGCACATCGGGGGCGAGTTCTCGGTCACCGACATCCTCGTGACGCTCTACCTCGGCGTCGTCGATCTCGCTCCGGGACCCGATCGCGATCACGTGGTGCTGTCCAAGGGCCACGCCGCCGCAGCCCTGTACGCCACGCTCGCGGAGGCTGGGCTGCTCGAGGAGGAGCAGCTATCGACCTTCGTGCGACCCGACAGTGCGCTCAACGGCCATCCGGCTCGGACGAAGCTCGACTGCGTCGAGGCGAGCACGGGACCGCTCGGTCACGGTCTGCCCATCGGGGTGGGGATGGCGATCGCTGCGCAACTCGACGGATCGGCGGCGCGCACGTACGTCGTCACGGGCGACGGTGAGATGCAGGAGGGCTCGAACTGGGAGGCGCTGATGATCGCGGCCCACCGGGGGCTGGACCGACTTGCGCTGATCATCGACCGCAACGGCCTGCAGCAGGGGGCGAGCGTCGCGGAGACCAGTGACCTCGAGCCACTCGCGGACAAGCTCGCCGCCTTCGGCTGGGCCGTGCGCGAGGTGGACGGCCACGATCACGCTGCACTGCAGGAGAGCCTGGCCAGCGTGCCGTGGGAGCCGGGCCGGCCGTCGGCGCTCATCGCGCGCACCCACAAGGGGCACCCGGTGTCCTTCATGTCCGACGTCGCCGCGTGGCACCACAGGGTGCCGTCCGCCGAGGAGGCGGCTCTGGCGCGATCCGAGGTGGAGTCATCGTGACGCTGCATGACTGCCGCGACGCCTTCGCGGCGACACTCTGCGAGCTCGCCGCAGATGATGGCCGCATCGTCGCCGTCGTCAACGACTCGGTCGGCTCCAGCAAGCTCGCGGAGTTCCAGAAGCGATTTCCCGACCGCCTCATCAATGTCGGCATCGCCGAGCAGGCGATGGTGGGAGTCGCCGCCGGCCTTGCGGCGGGGGGTCGCATCCCCTTCGTCTCGGCCGCGTCCTGCTTCCTGACCGCGCGCGCCATGGAGCAGATCAAGGTCGACATCGCCTACTCCGGTCATCACGTCGTGCTCTGCGGTCAGAGTCCGGGCGTCGCCTACGGCGAACTCGGCCCCACGCATCACTCGCCCGAGGACCTGGCCTGGCTGCGCGCGATCCCGGGGCTGGCGGTCGTCGTCCCGGCCGATCCCGCCGAGACCGCGGCAGCCGTGCGGTGGGCAGCGGCGTACGACGGCCCATCCTTCCTGCGCATCAGCCGCATGGGCGTGCCCGACATCTTCCCCGCGGACATGGAGTTCGCGCCCGGCGTCGTGACCCGGCTGCGGGACGGCTCCGATGTCGCGCTGCTGTGCATGGGCACGACGGTGGCGCCGACGCTGGAGGCCGCGCGGCTCCTGGCCGCCGACGGCATCGACGCCTCGGTGGTGTCGGTCGCCTCGCTGGCGCCCCTGGACCGGGAGGCCGTGGTGGCCGAGGCTCGACGCACGGGCGGGCTCGTCACGGTGGAGGAGGCCTTCGTCAGCGGGCTGGGAGGTGCGATCGCCGAGGTCGTCGTCGAGGAGCATCCGGTGCCGATGCGGCGGATCGGGCTGCGCGACTTCGCGCCCACGGGATCGACGGACTGGATCATGCGCCG
>JALQSY010000389.1 GCA_023264215.1 Candidatus Nanopelagicales bacterium | reverse complement strand
CGGCGTACGATCCTCCGCCCCGGCCGTGCACGAGTTGCGCGTAGGCCCCGTTTGGAAGTTCGATCGTCCCGGTATACGTCCCGAGGTACGTCATATCCGGTCGGCGATGGCAGACCGCGGAGACCGGGTCCGCGCCGATCCGACCGGCCGCGCCCTCGACGTCGTGATTCCCGGCGATGATCATCGTTCGGATCCCGTCGCGCTTCGGGTAGTTCTCGACCGCGTACTCGACCTGCTCCCGGTAGGTATGTAGCCCCGGGAGGATCCCCGACGCGACCTGCCCGCGGTAGATGTCTACCCCGGCGACGAGGTCTCCGGCGTGCCAGACCTCCGTGATCCCGCGCGCCTCGATCTCGTCGTAGAAGACGTCGAGGGCTTCGAGGGCCTGCTCGCGCGATCCGAGATGCGTATCCGAGACGATCGCGACCGTTACCTCCTCGCCTTCGAGGAGCGACCGGGTAATCCGGTCCTCGGTCACCGGAGCGATCTTGTTCAGCGAGATCTTCGACTCGGCCGGGTCCGAGATCCGGTAGCCGTCCGCGCGGAGCGCGTCGAGCGCCGGGCGGATCTTCTTCGGCGGGACGTCGAGCGCGTCGGCGAGTTCTTCGACCGTCGTCTCGACCGACCGGGAGATAACCGCGGCGAGCCGATCGAGGTCGATATCGTCGTCGGCGAGCGACTCCCGTCGGATCTCCTCCGCATCAACCTCCCATCGCCGGAGGGCGTACGAGATCGTCGATGGGTGAACCTTTAGACGCCGGGCGATCGAGGCGGCGGACTCGCCCGCCTCGATCG
>JALQSY010000388.1 GCA_023264215.1 Candidatus Nanopelagicales bacterium | reverse complement strand
TATGGTTTCAACATGTCCGCGGTGGGCTCCACCTGGGACTTCGCAGGAAACCCATTCTCTGACTTCGGCTTGGCGGGTATTGCTACCGACAACGAGTCGCTAATCGGTGCCGCGTTCGGAGCAACCTTCGCCATCATCACTACCGCACTGATTTCCGGAGCCATCGCTGACCGCGCCAAGTTCGGCGCGTGGATGGTGTTCACCGGACTGTGGTCAACGCTCGTCTACTTCCCGGTTGCGGCCTGGGTCTGGGGTGGCGGTTGGATTATGGGTCTTGGTGACGCAATGGGCCTACCCGGCGTCATCGACTACGCCGGTGGTACCGCCGTTCACATCAACGCGGGTGCCGCGGCATTGGCTCTCGCCATCGTTCTGGGACGCCGCGTGGTGTTCGAGAAGGGCGCCCACAAGCCCCACAATGTGCCGTTGGTCATGTTGGGTGCGGCGCTGCTGTGGTTCGGCTGGTTCGGATTCAACGCGGGTGCCGAGTTCCTCAACGACATGGCGCTGGTCGGACTGATTTCGCTGAACACCCTTGCCGCCACCGCCGCCGCCATTCTCGGATGGCTCGTGGTGGAGAAAATCAAGGATGGCAAGCCGACCTCGGTCGGGGCCGCCTCTGGTGCGGTGAGCGGTCTCGTCGCGATCACTCCGGCCTGTGCAAACCTCACCCCGACCTACGCGGTGATCCTCGGTGTCGTCGCCGGTGTGCTCTCGGCTCTCGCCGTGGAGCTCAAGTACAAGCTCGGCTACGACGACTCGCTCGATGTCGTCGGTATCCACTTGGTGGCTGGTCTCATCGGAAC
>JALQSY010000387.1 GCA_023264215.1 Candidatus Nanopelagicales bacterium | reverse complement strand
CACGAACTCCAAGAAATTGTGCCGTATGCAGTTACCGGTGAGAAAGACGGAGAGCAAATGCAGGCCGTTGATTATGGCAAGCTAACCACGCTATTGACTGCCGCAATTAAAGAACTTAAAGCCGAACTAGACGAACTAAAAGGATCGCAATAATGGAATTAAACATCGTACAACTTGACCGTCATTTACCTGATGAAGTCGTCATTACTTGCCACTGGAACGCAACCCTTGAAGATGGCGAATACTTGGCCTATGCTTATGGCGCTGAGGGCTTTAATCAAAAATCACCCGATGACCCCGACTTTATCCCATACGAAGATTTAACGCCTGAGATCGTCAAAGGCTGGGTCATGGATAAGATCGGTGCAGACATCCAAGCTGGACTGGAAGCGCAGATCGAAGCACAAAAGCACCCGACATCTGCTTCAGGCTTGCCTTGGGAATCAGAGGTAGTTGAAGATGCGGTTTGATCTGGAAGTCAACGAAGTCAATATCATTCTGAGCGCACTAGGTCAAGCGCCTTACGCTCAGGTGTTTGAGGTCGTGGCTAAGTTGCAGAGTCAGGCGCAGAATCAAGAGGGCGAATAATTGAGCCGCAATCTAACCACTGAAACAACTCAGGCGCTACAACAACCATCGGTAAGACCGATACTTATCGGCAGGCTGGATATCCTTGGCGACCCCATTTATTCATGGACTGGGCCTGGTTTATTCGTGCCCACAGGATCGGGCGATAGCGCCTTAGACGGCAATACTTACGATCCAGCCGAGGCGTTTATCGATATATCGGTCATCCAAGAAGATCA
>JALQSY010000386.1 GCA_023264215.1 Candidatus Nanopelagicales bacterium | reverse complement strand
GATTCCGCTGGTGCTGCTGTTCGGCAAGGAACTGCGCGGCCTGCGCGTCTGTCAGGGGTTGGATTTCTTCAAACTTCGGGATTGCCATAAAGCCTCCGTTTCGCTTGATTGCCTACCAAGCGTAGCTGAACAATTCGTGATTGTCAACTACTTTTGGTAGTTTAGTCACAGTTCAGACACAATCGTGCAGAATCAGGGCTTACAATCACGGATACGGATACCCGCGCCCCATGAACCACCAGGAAGCAATCTCGCCAAATGAGAAGTCACCGCGCCATACTTGCCAGAGAATTGAAAGCCCGTGGGCTATCCCACAGGGCTATCTCAAAGGCTATGGGCTGGAAGTCGCCTGCATCGGCAGGCCATAAGCTAACTGGGCGTAGTGATTGGTCAGAAGGGGAGTTGGCGCGTATGTGTGAGTTGGCAGGGATGACGATCATCGAATTGGCAGCATCATCGGACGATATGCCGGGGTTTTCTAAGCGTCAGGGCGTAGCCGAAGGCGCGGCTATTTTGGACAACCTCACGGACGCGCAATTTGAGGCCGCGATGCAAATGCTTCGGGCCATGTCACCGCCTAAATAACAAAAGTTATCCACAGGCAAACTTTTTAAGTCGCTGAATTATCGGGATTTTGTGTCCCTGAACCAACTATTTTCGTTTCGACTACATTTTCTAGTTGACAGCTACTTTTGGTAGGCGTATCGTTTGAATCATCAGCTACGGTTTGTAGCCGATAAACGAACCTACTGGGAGGTAGTTATGGCATACGATGCAGTTATCGCTCGCGAAATCAAGAGCATTTTTTTC
>JALQSY010000385.1 GCA_023264215.1 Candidatus Nanopelagicales bacterium | reverse complement strand
AACTGCCTAGCGAGCCAGAAAATTCAGACCACGGGCTGTCTACCGATAGGCATAAGGCTGACTACACGCTTGAGAACTGTGCAGCCTTAAGGGGCATGGGTGAATTTGACGATGAAGTGGGCGCTCTAGCAGCTTCGTTTGAGTACGCGTCCGTTTTGGAGTACGAAGTCGTTGTTTCTACGCAGTGGTACGCGAGACAAAACCATTTGGATACGAACCTGGATGGTATCGCGTGTGGTCCTGGTGACGATGGGGCCTAGAGGGAAGCCAAAATTCCCCACTCCTTCCGCGCAAACGTCCTTTTCTCGCTTATTCACCCAGTTTTATCGGTTATCGGTTCTCTGGAAATCCCGCAAAAACGAAGGCGAGCGAAAGTAGGCGAAGGTCGCGCCTGAAACTGGGGGTCAAGGGGTCGCAGGTTCAAATCCTTTCAGCCCGACGTTTGCTCCTTCGCGCCTACCACGGCATGGGAATGTCTGTGATGGCTTCCCCATCGTTAGGTATTGCCGGAAGCGGAGTCACTCCCGCTCGGATGCACAGCCATCGCAATTGGCTGGGACTGTCTGGCTTGCACCTCCAGGTGCGCATCACTCCAGTCCCCACCTGAACAACAGTCCCGGGGTGAACCTCGATGACGTCATCGTCGAGACCCATTTGACCCTCGCCTTCGAGGAACACATACACCTCGTCAATCTCGGAATGGCTGTGCCAGTAGCCGGCTTCCTCACCAGGTTCGTACGCGGTGGCAGTCATGCCGATGACGTCACCAGCTAACTCATGATCGACAACGCGCCTGCCGGTCCTCGTGGTGGCG
>JALQSY010000384.1:248-820 GCA_023264215.1 Candidatus Nanopelagicales bacterium | reverse complement strand
GGGGAAGCCCACGATGATGTCGGTGGTGATGGCGGCATTCGGAATGCGCTGCCGCACCCGCTCCAAAATGCCCAAGAACTTCTCGCTGCGGTAGCTACGCCGCATGGCCTTCAAAATGGCGTCAGAGCCCGACTGGAGGGGCATGTGTAGCTGGGGCATCACGTTGGGGGTCTCGGCCATGGCATCGATCACGTCGTCAGTGAAGGCCGCGGGGTGAGGGCTCGTAAAGCGGACCCGCTCGAGGCCGTCTATCGAACCGCAGGCTCGAAGAAGCTTGGAGAAGGCCTGGCGGTCGCCGAACTCGACACCGTAGGAGTTCACGTTTTGGCCCAGCAGCGTGACTTCGATGGCTCCGTCGTCAACGAGGGCTTGAACTTCAGCGAGGATGTCGCCGGGGCGGCGGTCTTTTTCTTTTCCGCGCAGGCTCGGCACGATGCAGAAGGTGCAGGTGTTGTTGCAGCCCACCGAAATGCTCACCCAACCGGCGTAGCTACTCTCACGCTTCGTCGGAAGAGTCGACGGGAACGTCTCGAGCGCTTCAAGAAGCTCCACTTGGGCTTCACCGTTGTGAC
>JALQSY010000384.1:0-238 GCA_023264215.1 Candidatus Nanopelagicales bacterium | reverse complement strand
CGGTAACGAGCCCATGTTGTGGGTTCCAAAAACCACATCGACCCAGGGGGCGCGCTCGACAATGGTGGATTGGTCTTTTTGGGCCAAACAGCCCCCCACAGCAATCTGGAGGCCTTCGTGCTCGCGCTTTGTTTCCGCGAGGTGGCCCAGGGTGCCGTAGAGCTTGTTATCGGCGTTTTCGCGCACCGCACACGTGTTGATGACCACAACATCCGCCTGCTCGCCCTCGAGCGCCTGG
>JALQSY010000383.1 GCA_023264215.1 Candidatus Nanopelagicales bacterium | reverse complement strand
AGTCATTCCCGGGGCACGTGTCGAAGGCGAAGTATTGGTCGATGGCAGCAACCTCTACGGGCCCGGTGTGGATCCAGTGAAGGTTCGACGCGAGGTCGGAATGGTGTTCCAGCGGCCCAACCCCTTCCCCACGATGTCGATTCGCGACAACGTGCTCGCCGGGGTAAAGCTCAACAACAATCGCATCTCGAAGTCCGACGCGGATGACCTCGTCGAAAAGTCTCTGCGGGGAGCAAACCTCTGGGAAGAGGTCAAGGACCGCTTGGACAAGCCAGGTTCCGGTATTTCTGGTGGCCAGCAGCAGCGTTTGTGTATTGCCCGTGCGATCGCGGTCGAGCCTGAAGTGATCCTGATGGATGAGCCGTGCTCTGCCCTCGACCCCATTTCGACTCTGGCGATTGAAGACCTGATTGAAGAGCTCAAAGAGAACTACACCATCGTCATCGTGACCCACAACATGCAGCAGGCCAGTCGGGTCAGCGACCGTACGGCCTTCTTCAACATCGCCGGTACCGGCCAGCCGGGCAAGCTCATTGAGTTTGATGACACCGACAAGATCTTCTCGAACCCGTCGGTCAAAGCAACCGAGGATTACGTTTCCGGCAAGTTCGGATAGGTCTAACCTGGTCGGATGAGTGCCGACGACGTCACACACCCCGAACACCCACGCATCCTCGATGAGGCCGACCCGCTGAGGAATTTTCCGTCGCGTTTCTATGTGGCGGACCCGGAGGTTTGTTACCTCGACGGCAATTCTTTGGGCCGTCTGCCCCTCGCCACCAAAGCGTCGATTGAGTCCTTCCTCACCAGCGAGTGGGGTACTGAGCTT
>JALQSY010000382.1 GCA_023264215.1 Candidatus Nanopelagicales bacterium | reverse complement strand
GCCGAAGTGGTGAGCGATCTCGTGAACCACGGTGATCCGAACCTGCTCGACCACCTCGTCACGGTCCTTGCATCGGCGCTTGATCGGCGTTCGGAAGATCGTGATGCGGTCGGGTAGATGCCCGGAGTAGTAGTGGCCGCGACTCGTGAGCGGCACCCCCTCGTAAAGCCCGAGAAGGCGAGGTCGCCCCGGCTTCTGGTCTTCCACGAACACGGCGACGTTGTCCATCAAGCGAGCCAACTCCGGCGGCAAAGTGTCCAGCGCCTCGGATACGAGGTCATCGAACTCGTCCGGTTCGAGTTCCACCATGCACCCATCATCACGCCCCCGATCAGCCCCGCGACCCAGGTACCCCCACCCCCTCGGCTCTGCCCTATGCTTTCTCGGTCACCGACGGCATTCCGGTCGACGGAGATCGGCAAGAACGTTCTCGGTCCCCATCGTCTAGCGGCCTAGGACTCCGCCCTTTCAAGGCGGCAGCGCGGGTTCGAATCCCGTTGGGGACACGGTCTCAGCACCATCGAGGCCCCGTAGCGCAGTTGGTTAGCGCGCCGCCCTGTCACGGCGGAGGTCGCGGGTTCGAGTCCCGTCGGGGTCGCCAGACCAGCCCACAAGGCTGGTCCCTCGGCCAGGTAGCTCAGTTGGTACGAGCGTCCGACTGAAAATCGGAAGGTCGGCGGTTCGACCCCGCCCCTGGCCACCTCCAACCTCAGGCGCTGAGTTCAGCCGCTCCGAATGACACGGCGAAGCGCTCACACCAGATCGACACGGCGGTGTAGTCCGCGAGGTCGACATCCGCCGGAATCGGGTAGTTCTGGTTCCCCTTGTTGCC
>JALQSY010000381.1 GCA_023264215.1 Candidatus Nanopelagicales bacterium | reverse complement strand
GACGAGCGGCCGGCTGTTCGGCGGCGACGTGATCCTCGCCACGATCAGTCCCAACGTCGGCCGCTGGGAGGACACCGCGTTCGACCCGCTCGGCCGCTACTTCGCCACGCTCGAGCGGCTTGCCGACCTCGACCCCGCGATCGTGCACGGCGGCCACCGGCAGCCGATCGAGGACACGCCGACTCGGGCGCGCGAGATCCGCGCGATGCACGACGAGCGTCTGCTGATCGCGCTCGGCGCGCTCGAGGGCGGGGCCGAGAGCGCCATGGACGTCGCGAGCGTGATCTGGCCCGATGGCCACGGCATGCACGAGCGCCGCTTCGCGCTCGTCGAGGCGCTCGCGCACCTCGAGCGGCTCGTCGCGGACGGCCGCGCGGAGATGTCGGACGACGGCCGCCGCTTCGAAGCGGCCTGATCGCCTGCGTCAGTCCAGCACGGCGCCGCGGGAGGCCGGTCCGACCAGCTCGGCGTACTTGTGCAGCGCGCCGCGCGTGTACTTCGGCTCGGGGCGCTGATAGCGCTGGCGGCGCTCCGCGAGCACGGCCTCGTCGACCTCGAGGTCGAGGCGGAGCTCGGCGACGTTGATGTTGATGATGTCGCCATCCTCCATCAGGCCGATCGGCCCGCCGGCGACGCTCTCCGGGCACACGTGCCCGATGCAGAAGCCGCGCGTGGCGCCGCTGAAGCGCCCGTCGGTGATCAGCGCGACCGTCTCGCCGAGACCGGCGCCCATCACGGCTCCGGTGACGCCGAGCATCTCGCGCATCCCGGGTCCGCCGACGGGCCCCTCGTCGCGGATGACGATGACATCGCCGTCGACGATGCGGCCCTCGACGACCGC
>JALQSY010000380.1 GCA_023264215.1 Candidatus Nanopelagicales bacterium | reverse complement strand
ACACGCTGAAGAATTCCTAAGAACTTCTCACTTCGGTAGCTACGACGCATGGCCTTGAGCACGCTGTCAGAACCTGATTGCAAAGGCATGTGAAGCTGTGGCATCACGTTGTGTGTTTCTGCCATGGCAGCGATGACATCGTCCGTGAACGCAGCAGGGTGTGGACTAGTGAAGCGCACACGCTCCAAGCCTTCGATCTCACCACAGGCGCGCAGAAGCTTGGCGAAGGCACCCTTGTCTCCAAACTCAACACCGTAAGTGTTGACGTTCTGCCCCAGCAGAGTGACCTCGATAGCTCCCTGGGCAACAAGTGCCTTGACTTCGTTGAGCACCTCACCGGGACGACGATCACGCTCTTTACCGCGCAGGCTGGGCACGATGCAGAACGTGCAGGTGTTGTTGCATCCCACCGAGATAGATACCCAGCCGGAATAGGTTGAATCACGCTTAGTGGGGAGCGTAGAAGGGAAAGTCTCTAGTGACTCCAGGATTTCGATCTCTGCCTTGTGATTGTGGCGAGAACGCTCCAGCAAACTGGGCAACGAACCCATGTTGTGGGTTCCAAAGACCACATCAACCCAGGGTGCTTTCTTCAGAAGGAGAGCTTGGTCTTTCTGAGCAAGACAGCCGCCCACGGCAATCTGTAGATCCTTGTGCTTCTCTTTGACCCGAGCGAGGTGACCTAGGTTTCCATAGAGCTTGTTATCTGCGTTTTCACGAACAGCACAGGTGTTGATCACAACCACATCTGGCTGAACTGAGCTCGCACTTCGCTTCATGTCGGGATCTTGTTCTGCTTCGGCAGCGAACTCAAACTTCACATAGCCAGCAGCTTCCATTG
>JALQSY010000037.1 GCA_023264215.1 Candidatus Nanopelagicales bacterium | reverse complement strand
GGCAGTCCGGCAGCGGTCAGGCCGGCGGCCAGCGCCGCCTCCACCGCTCCGAGGCCGCCGGGGGTCGGCGCCGCCTGGCCGATCGTCGCGCCCGCGAGATAGACGACCGCGATGGCGGCCACGTTGAGGTCGCCGTCGAAGGCGCGCACGCAGGCGATGAGCACCACGATGTAGGCGAGGTTGAGCAGCACGATGCCGCCGATGCCCTCGACCAGTTTCATGGGACGCTGCGCCACCGTCACCAGTCGCGGGATGACCTCCCGGAGCAGTGGGCGCACGCGGCCGAAGACGTAGCGCCGCAGGGGTGCGACCGCGAAGGCGGCGAAGAAGAGCGTGACGACCGCGATGACGGCGATGACCGCCCAGGGCGGGGGATCGAAGGTGAAGTCGGCCTGCGTGCCTGCCGCGATGCCGAAGCCCAGGAGGAGCAGCAGGTGCACGGCGAAGGCGGCGACCTGGGACACGCCCACGCTGGCACCCGCGAGCGCTGGATGAAGGCCGGCCTTGGTGAGGAAGCGCATGTTGATCGCCACGGAACCGAGGGTGGGCGGCGACACGAGGGTTGCGAAGTCTCCGGCCACCTGGGCGAGCATCGTCCGGTGCAGGGGGATCCGCTCGGGAACGAAGCCGGTCAGCGACCAGGCCGCCCCGACGTAGGTGACAAGCGTCGCGACGACAGCGACGGCAAGCCACTCCAGCGAGGCGGAGGTCACGAGTTCGCCGAGATCGACCTGGGCCAGCTGCGACAGGAGCACGTACGCCGCGATCGTCCCGACGACGATCATGATCAGCGTGCGCGGCTTGATCCGCTCGACGTTGATCTGCTCCACCTCGCCGTCGGGGCGGATCTCGACGAGCGCGTCGCGCAGGTGCACCATGAGGTCGCGGTTCTTGCGCATGGCCCGTCGCGTGGTCGGAGCTAGGGCGACGGGCTGGAGCACGGGAAGCGCGCGGGCCAGGCCGGGTACGCCGAGCACCCGACGCCCGGAGCGGATCGCGCGGTCGGCCCCCACGAGGAGAGCGAGGGTGCACAGCAGTTCTGCGACGTCGATGCGCTGCGCGACATCGCTGGCCGCGACGGTGCCGCTGGCCTCGCCGACGAGCCACACCCGGCCGTCTCGGTCGCGCAGGATGTTGTCCGCCGTGAGATTGCGGTGGGCGATCTCCTTCTCGTGCAGGGTGCGCATGGCGCGCCACGCCTGCTCGAGGTCGTCGTCGGTGATCTGATCGCCGGCGAGGTCGCTGAAGCGAGTCGCGACGGTGTACTCGTACGCCAGCAGTGCGGAGTCCGCGCCGACCTCGCTGGTGAGCAGCAGTCGCGGGACGGGGGCGTTCGCCGCCTGCGCGGCATACGCCATGAGAGCAGCGTGATCGAGTTCGCGTCGCATGTTGAACGCCCCGCGGCCGGTCTCGTCGCGCAGGCGCAGCGCCTTCCAGGCGGCGCTGGCCAGGCCCGCTCCTTCGAGGTCGCGGTCGAGCACGACCACCTCGAGCGATTCGCCGCTTCGGGTCGTCGCGACGTAGCGCCGGCCGATCGCGGTCTGCCGGGAGGCGCGCAGCACGGTGAGCGGGTAACCGCCCTGGGCCATCGTCTCGGCCACCTGGGAGCCCGACGGCCGTGTCGTCGGGGTGCCCAGCGCATAGCGGGTGGCCAGGCCCAGGCCCCAGCCGACGAAGAACGAGATGAGGATGCCCGCGACCGTGGCGGTCCCGCTGAGCAGGGCGACGATCGCCATGGATCCGACGACAAGGACCGACAGCACATCCCAGGGTCGACGGCTCATCAGGCGGGCGACCGTCACGAAGGCCACCAGTCCGCCGATGATGGGGGCGGTGACCGAGGTGTTGCCGCCGACGGAACCGGCCAGCGCCGTGACGAGCCGGATGCTGCCGTACGTCTCGACCAGGTACGACGCCAGCGTCAGCAGGGTGACGGTCAGCAGCAGGCCGATGAGCGCGTCGAAGAGCTGGCGGACCCGTCGCCGGATCACGAGGTTGATCGCCGCCGCGATCGGCAGGCCGATGAGCCCGATGCCGCCGATGATGTTGATGGCGAGGATGACGATCGACGGCAGGAGCGCGGCCCCGCCGGAGATGTCCTCCTCGATGCCCTCGGTCGTACCGGTGGCGAAGTAGGCGATGAGCACCGTGGCGGCGGTCGCGGCGAGGGCGACGAGGAACCTCGCCAGGTCCAGGGGACGACGCAGGCGGCGGGGGATGACGCCGTCCTCGATCACGACCGTCGAGTGCGGTCCCGATGCCGGGGGCGCCTCGGCGGCAGCGGGGCGGGGGATGGCGACGGTCGTCTGGGGCGCAGGATCGGCTCCGGGGCCCGCCGCCAAGGGGGCGTCCCCGGGGCGAGCGCCCAGGTCGGTCACCCCACGATCGTCCCATCCATACGCCGTTGAAGGGGTCTGGCCCGGCGCGTCGGCCCGATCAGCATGTCAGGGGCGCCTGATGGGATAGGGGAATGCTCGGGCCCGTCCTCCACCGCTCCCCGCCCGAGCCGGTCGCGTCCGTCGAGCCCGATCCCGCGCAGGAGCGCGTCATCGGCTGGCGCGGGCCCGGTGTCTGCGTCGTCCTCGGCTCGCCGGCGACCGGTGCCACGTGGACGCTCATCGAGGCCGTGGCGCGGCGAGCCCGCGACGTACCCGCCTCGCGGCTGCTCGTCATCGTGCGCGATCGCGACGCGGTCCGGCGCACCCGCGCTGCGCTCGCGGCGCGCCTGGGTCACGGTGCGCTGCCGACCGTGACGACGTTCCACGGTGTGGCCTATGCGCTCGTGCGCCGTACGACCGGTCCCGGCTCCGATGCGGCGATGCCCCGGCTGCTCTCCGGTGCGGAGGAGGACGCCCGCATCCGCGAGATCCTGCGAGGCGCCATCGCCGATGGCGACCTTCCGTGGCCGGAGTCGCTCATGGCGGCGACCGCGACGCTGGGCTTCGCCAATGACCTGCGTGCGATGCTGGCGCGGGCCCGCGAACTCGGCATCGACCCCGCGTCGCTGGAGCGCCTGGGCCGCGAGGCCGAGGTGCCGACCTGGGAGGTCCTCGGCCGACTCGCTGAGATCGACGCCGATGTCATGGCGCTGGAAGGCGTCGTCGACTACTCCCGGTTGCTGGAGATGGCCATCGCGGCCGCGCGCGAATGGCCCGGGGATCTCGACGGCATCTGGGTCGACGATTTCCAGGAGGCCGGAGTCCTCCAGCGCCAGCTCCTGCTCGCGCTCAGCGGTCCCACGACATCGACCGTGGTCATGGCCGATCCCGACATCGCCGCGTTCGGATTCCGTGGCGGCGACCGCCTCGGCGCCCTGCGCCTGATCGACCAGGCCCGGGCGGAGGTCATCGCCCTGGATCGCTTCCACTGCGGCGGAGGCGACCTGCGCACCGCCTACGCCGCGTCCCGGCGTCACCCGGCACTCCCCGGCCTGCCCGCACCGGTGCTGCGTGCCTACCGCGACCCTGCACCGTCGCCGGGAGCCGGCGAGGGCACCGCCCGTGTGCACTCGCACGAGACCTGGGGGGACCTCGGTGCCTGGGTGGCCGACGACCTGCGCCACCTGCACCTGATGTCGGGCCTGCGCTGGGACGAGATGGCCGTCATCGGTCGGTCGACCGAGCACCTCGAGGCGCTGCGTCGTGCCTTCGCGGTCGCGGGGGTGCCGGTGAGCCTGGCCGCGTCCGACATCCCGCTTCACGCAGAGCCGGCCGCCGCCACGCTGCTCGCCGCGGTCTCGGCAGCCATCGCACCCGATGACCTCACCGACCGACAGGCGCTCGAGCTCATCACCGGCCCGCTGCTCGCGCTGGAGTCCTCCCAGGTGAGGACGCTCGCTCGCGCGCTGCGCGATGCGCATCGCGACGCGCATCCTGATCAGGTCGCCCCGGCGGGGATGCGCCTCGTGCGCGACGAGCTCGTGCGCGCGATCCACGCCGGGACCGATGACGGCATCCCGCGCTCGGACATCGGATCCCGCGCCGTGGCCCACGCCCGAGGCCGGGTCGATGCCCTCGGCCGCATGCTCGCCGACGTGCGTGCGCACGCCGAGCGCGGCGCCGCGCCCGCGGAGGTGATCTGGCAGGCGTGGAGCCAGGCGCTTGCGGACCAGGACGGCGACCCGTGGCCGGAGCGGCTGCGTCGCGCGGCGCTCGCGGGCCATCGCGCCAGTGGGCACGACCTCGATGCCGTCATCGCCCTCTTCGCCACGGCGGAGCGCCTCAGCGATCGCTACGCCGGGGTGCTCGGCATTCGCGGCCTGCTCGCGGCGCTCGAAGGCCAACGGGTGGCCGCGGAGCGCGTCACCACGGCAACGCCGATCGCCCCAGCCGTCGCGATGATGACCGCGCACCTCGCCGTCGGCCGCCGGTGGCGCCATGTGGTGGTGGTCGGGGCGCAGGAGGGTGCGTGGCCCCCGAGCCTGGGTGCGTCGTCCGCCCTGCGCGTGCAGGAGTGGGAGGCGATGGTCGCCGGCGATGCTCCGCGTGGGATCGCCGACACCCTGCGCGATGCGACCGCCGAGCTCATGGCGCAGGAGCGTCGACTGTTCTCGCTCGCGATATCGCGCGCGAGCGACAGCCTGGCGATCGCGGTCGTGGCATCCGATGACGAGCATCCGAGCCGCTTCGTCGAGGACCTCGGCATCGCGGCTGTGCACCGGCCGGGCAGGCCAGCACGACCACTCACCCTGGATGGCATGGTCGCGCGGCTGCGCGGCGTCGCGGAGGATGCCGATGCCCCGGCCCCGCTGCGGCGCGCGGCCACCGATCGGCTCGCCGTGCTCGCCGATGCCCGCGACGACGCGGGGGTCCCCCTCGTGCCGCTGGCCGACCCGCACACCTGGTGGGGCCTGGTCGAGCCGACACCGGGTGCGGCGCCGGTGAGGTCCCCCGATCGACCCGTGACCCTGTCCGGCTCCGGGCTCGCCGCACTGCAGCAGTGCCCGCTGCGCTGGTTCCTGTCGCGCGTCGTGCGGGCCGAGGGCCCTCGCGGCAACGCCATGTCCATCGGGAGCCTGGTGCACGCCGTGGCCGAGTACGCCGCGCGCGGCGATGTGCCCGTGGACGCGGAGCAGATGCTCGCGCAGATCGATCGCGTCTGGCCCGAGCTCCCGTTCGACGCGCCCTGGGAGTCGATCGCGGAGCGCAGCGAGGTCGCGGAGGCCGTCACTCGGCTCGCCGCGTACCTGCGCGGCGCGGACCCAGCCGTGGCGGTCGAGCATCCCTTCGCCGTGACGATTCCCCTGCGCGACATCGCCGGCTTCGACCAGGCCGGCAGCGCGGACGATGATGACGCGATCACCGTGCGCGGAGCGATCGACCGGGTCGAGGTCGATGCCCTGGGACGCGTCCGCCTGATCGACTTCAAGACGATGCGCCAGCCGCCGAGCGCCCGCCAGGTGCAGGAGGATCCGCAGTTGGGCATCTACCAGCTCGCTGCACTCCATGGCGCCCTCGATCCGCTCATGGATCGCCCTGAGGTGACCGGAGCGGCGCTCGTGCAACTGCGCACCGGGACCAAGGACGCCCCCGGGCTTCCTCGCGTGCAGGACCAGCCGCCGGTGGCCGACGGCGCGGGCTGGCTCATGGACGGCATCACCGCTGCCGTGGAGCGCGTGCGTGCGGAGGAGTTCCCGGCCATCGCCTCATCGGCATGCCGCACCTGCCCGTTCGCGATCGCGTGTCCGGCCCAGGCCGAGGGCCGCGAGGTCCTGGCATGACAAGCCTGCGGACACGCATCGAGACGGTCCTCGAGCATCCGCTCAGCGACGAGCAGTGGGCGGCGGTGAGCAGCCCGGCCGAGCCCTCCGCGATCGTCGCGGGCGCCGGATCCGGCAAGACGACCGTCATGTCGGCGCGGGTGCTGTGGCTCGTCTGCGAGGGATTGGCGATGCCCGACGAGATCCTCGGGCTCACCTTCACCACCAAGGCGGCCGGCGAGTTGCTCAGCCGCACTCGCAGGCTGCTCGCGCGTGCCGATCGGCAGGGATTGCTTCCCGCGGGGATCGCCGACAGTGGCGCGGGCGAACCCGCGGTGTCGACGTACCACTCGTTCGCCAGTCGACTGCTGCGCGATCACGGGGTGCGCCTGGGCCTGGAGCCCGACGCCACCGTCCTCGCCGATGGGGCCCGCCAGGTCCTTGCCGCGCAGGTCGTCCGGTCCACATCCTTGCCGCTCGCCGAACTCGGCCGGGCGCCGGTCGCCGTCGTCGAGTCGCTCCTGGCCTTCGACGACGCGTTGGCCGAGCTCGACCTCGAGCCCGAGCGCGCGCTGGATCACTCCCTCGAGCTCATCGCCTGGCTCGAGGCGCTGCCCTCCCGACAGTCGATCGGCAACGAGATGCTCCAGGTTGCGCGGATCCGCGCTGCGCTCTGCGGCCTCGTCGGAGAGTTCCGCGATGCCAAGCTCGCCGAGCACGTGGTCGACTTCGCCGACCAGGTGCGCCTGGCCCTTCGCATCGTCCGGGCGGCGCCGGAGATTCGGGCCGAGCTGAGGGCGCGCTACCCCTTCGTCCTGCTCGACGAGTACCAGGACACGTCGGCCGCGCAGCGCATCCTGCTGCAGGAGGTCTTCGCGCAGGGTCACCCGGTGACGGCCGTGGGCGACCCCTGCCAGGCCATCTACGAGTGGCGAGGTGCGAGCGTCGCCAATATCGATCACTTCCCCCATCACTTCCCGCGCGCGGGTGACGCAGGTCCCGCCGTCCGCTACCCACTCGTCGACAATCGCCGTTCCGCTCCGCGCATCCTCGCCCTGGCCAATGACGTGGCCGGGCCGCTGCGCGCGGTGCATCCGGGTGTCGAGCCGCTCCGCAGCGGCGTCACGGACCGCGGTCCGGGCGACATCGTGATCGCGCTGCACGATACGTACGACGCCGAGGTCGCCTGGGCGTGCGATCGCATCCAGGATCTCGGCGCGCGCCAGGGGGCGTGGGCCGGGATCGCGGTCCTCGCCCGAGCCTCATCCGTCCTCATCGACGTCGATGCGGAGCTGCGCCGGCGCGGCATCCCGACTCGTCTGGTCGGTGCCGGAGGCCTGCTCTCGGTGCCCGTCGTCGCCGAACTGCGCGCCATGCTCGAGATCCTCGACGACCCCACCGCGGATCCCGCGCTCCTGCGCGTCCTCACCGGGCCGCGCTGGCGGATCGGCCCCCGGGACCTTGCGGCCCTCGGTGCGCGGGCGTCGGCGCAGCAGGCAGATGGCGAATCCCCGTCCCTGGACATGGCCCTGCGCCGAGCCGTGCTCGGCAGCGACCCGGTCGACCGGCCGAGCCTCGCCGAGACCATCGAGGCGGCCATCGATCCCGAGGGGGACGGGGGACAGGGCCTGTCGCCCGAGGCGCTCGTGCGCCTGACGCGGTTGATGGAGGAGATCAGGCGACTTCGTCGTCATCTCGACGAGCCGTGCGTGGACATCGTGTCGCGCGTACTGCGCACCACGGGGCTCGCCGTCGAGGCTGCCATCGGCCCGGACGCGACCGACAACGCGCGCGCACTGGCGAGCTTCCGCGAGCTCGCAGCCCGGATGACGCGCGGCGCGCCATCTGGCCTTGCGTCCTTCCTCGCTCGACTGCGCGAGGCCGAGCATTACGACGAGTCGCCCAAGCGCGATGAGATCCCGACCGGAGACGCGGTGGTCCTGATGACGGTCCATCGAGCAAAGGGCCTGGAGTTCCCGCACGTCGTGATCCCGGCGATGGCCGACGCGGTGTTCCCCAGCGGCCGGGGCCGCAGTCGGTGGCCGCGGAGCGCGCCCGTCGTGCCGTGGGACCTGCACCCTGACGCCCCGGCGGATCTGGCCGCCTTCCCCGACCGCGCAGGGACGCCCACAGCGAGCGCACACGACCGCTTCGTGGCCGCGAGCGCCGCTGCCGAACTCCTGGAGGAGCGCCGCCTGGCCTATGTCGCGCTCACGCGCGCGGAGCGATCCCTCACGGTCAGCGGGCACTGGTGGGGTCCGTCCCAGACGCGTGCGCGCGGCCCGGGCCCGTTCCTCGATCAGATCCGCACCTGGTGCGAGGACAACGGCGGCCACATCGCACTGTGGTCCCCGCAGCCGGGCGACGGCGAGACAAACCCGGCCCACGCCGATCCAGCGGTCCCGTGGCCGGCCGCGGCTGACCCCGTGCGGACGGCGCGCGTCGGCGACGTCGCGCGCGCAGTGCGCGAGGCGCGCTCGCACCCCGCCGAGGCGGAGCCCACCGACGACGTGGCCACCCGCGCCGTGATCTCCGACTGGGATGCCGACATCGCCGCCCTCCTGGACGAGGCGCGGCGAGCGCGGGCCCCCATGGCGGTGCGGGTGCCCGATGACCTCTCGGCGACGGCGCTGGTGCGACTCGCGCAGGATCCCGAGGCGTTCGCGCGCGACCTGGCCCGGCCCATGCCCCGTCAGCCCCACCCGGCCGCGCGCCTGGGCACCGAGATGCACGCGTGGATCGAGGGCCAGTACGCCGTGCAGACGCTCTTCGACCTCGAGGAGCTCGATGCCGCGGACGACCTCGACGCCGATCTGCAACTCGCCGAGCTTCGCGAGGCGTTCTCGCGCACCCCGTACGCCGCCCGTGCGCCTATCGCGGTGGAGGAGCCCTTCGCCCTGTCGATCGGCGGACGGGTGGTGCGAGGCCGCATCGACGCGGTCTTCGCGACCGCGGACGGCGGCGCCGAGGTCATCGACTGGAAGTCCGGCGGTCGCGGAGGTCTCAGCGACCTCCAGCTCGCGATCTACCGCCTGGCGTGGGCGGAGTTGAGCGGGATGCCACTCGATCGCATCTCGGCGGCCTTCGTGATGGTGCGCACCGGTGAGGTCATCGCTCCGGCGAGGCTGCTCGAGCAAGAGGATGTCGAGCGGATCCTCACGGGCGAGGACCCTCGTTGACCTCGCGCCGCGCCTCGGGATCGGCCGTCGACTCCTCGGGCGCGACACCGCGCACCCCGGCCAGCCGTCGCATCCAGCGACGGCACGGTTCCTCGACGATGCGCCACATCAGCCAAGCGATGACGAAGGCGCCGGCGATGGCGAGGACGACCGACACCGCGTAGACCGGACCGGACTCGATACCCACGGCGTTCATGCCCGCGCGCCAGACACCGAACCACACCAGGTGCGTCATGTAGAGCGAGTAGGACACGACGCCGCCCAGGATCAGCGTGTCGGTGCCAAGCCAGCGCGCCTGGCCGCGGCGCGACAGCGCGAGCGCACCGATCCAGACGATCAGGGGCGGCACGAGCCAGAGGTGGAAGAACGGCGGGAGCGGCTCGGCCTCGGGGTCGTTCAGCGTGATCGGCGACTGGGCCGCCGTCCAGTTGCCGAGGAAGACTGCACCGGCCACCACGAGGAGGGGCATGAGGACGGACACCGCGGTGGCGCCGCGCTCGACGCGTCGTGAGGGATCGCTCGAGCCGGCCGGGATCAGGCGCAGCACGATGAGATAGGTGATGGCACCGGCCGTGAACTCGGTGAGCACGCGGATCACCGACCCCCACAGATCGGTGTAGTACGGGTCGAGGGTGAGGCTGCCGCGCCACAGCAGGGGGGCGAGCGCGATCCACCAGGCGATGACGAGCACCCACGTGGGCACCCTGCGGTGCAGCGCGTACAGGAGCAGTACGAGGATCGGGAAGATCAGGTAGGCCAGCCACTCCATCGACAGCGACCAGGCGACGACGTTCCACCCCCGTTCGGGGTGGGGTCCCCACTCCTGGATCAGCAGGAGATTGCTCACGTAGTCCCAGGGGTTGAGCCAGGGGCGGTCCCTGTCGACTCCGGTGATCCAGGCCTGGGCTACGACCGCGATGCCGGCGACGTTGAGCATGACGAGGTGGACGGGGTAGATGCGCGCCAGTCGCAGCCACCAGAAGCTCGCGGCGGCGCCGATCGCCAGCCGAGAGCCCATCCGGGTGAGGTAGGTGTGGGTGATGATGAACCCCGAGAGCGCGAAGAACAGGTCGACCCCGAGGCGGCCCACGCGGACGACCTCGCTGAACACCGGGATGTCCATCACGCCGATGCGGTCGAGCGGGTCCTGCAGGTGGTAGAGGAGCACCCAGAAGGCGGCGACGAAGCGGATGCCGGTCAACTGCCGGATGAATACCGCCATCCCCACCTCTCCTGTCGCCGCCCGGGCCCCATCGTCGCACGCGCGATGGCGACTACTCTCGGGCCATGCCGCAGCATGCGATGGATCGTGCCCTCCTCGCCGATCTCTCCCTGGCGCGCGGTGGCATCGACCGTCGAGCCGAGCATCGCACCGACGACGAGTGGCTCGCTCGGGCGTGGTCGGACCCCGCGACCCGCGTGCTGGCGGTCCACGACGGCGTCGTGCCGATCGACGACAGCGGCAGGCGCGTCCGGGGAGTGGCACCCGCTGAGGTGCCCCCGGACGCCGAGAGGATGCTGCTGGGCACCGACTCGGGCGGAGTGACGTGGTTCGCGGCGCGCATGCCGGTGGCGGGCCCGGGCTTCGGTCTGCGCGAGGTCGGCGCTGACCTCGATGGCGATGATGTCGCGCTCGCGACGACGGCCATCGCCTTGGACAACTGGCATCGCGTGCATCCGCGCTGTTCGCGCTGCGGGGACGCGACACGTCCGGACCAGGCGGGCTGGATCCGCCGCTGCCATGCCGACGGCAGCGAGCACTATCCGCGCACCGATCCTGCGGTGATCGTGCTGGTCCTCGACGCCGACGACCGGGCTCTCCTCGGCCGCCAGGGACGGTGGCAGCCGCAGTGGTTCTCGACGCTGGCCGGTTTCGTCGAGCCCGGCGAGTCGGCCGAGGCGGCGGTGCGCCGGGAGATCGAGGAGGAGGTCGGAGTCGTCGTGGGCGAGATGGCCTATCTCGGCAGCCAGCCCTGGCCGTTCCCCTGCTCGCTCATGCTCGGCTACCACGCGTGGGCATTGAGCACCGACATCGCGGTGGATGGCGAGGAGATCGTGGAGGCGCGCTGGTTCAGTCGCGCCGAACTCGCCGCCGCGTGCGACGACGGATCGGTCTGCCTTCCTCCGGCGGTGTCCATTGCGCGCCGTCTGATCGAGCGTTGGTACGGCGAGCCCCTCAGGGGCGACTGGATCAGGCCTTAGCCGGGGCCGATCAGGCGCCGATCTTCTCCTTGACCTGCCGCAGCGACGGGTTGGTCATCGTGGTGCCGTCGTCGAAGAGCAGGGTCGGGACCGTCTGGTTGCCGCCGTTGACGCCCTCGACGAAGGCAGCCGCCTCGGGGTCGGCCTCGATGTCGACCTCGGTCACCGCGATGCCCTCGCGGCCGAGCTGAGCCTTGAGCCGGTGGCAGAAGCCGCACCATGCGGTGGTGTACATCGTGATCGACATGGCCAGATCCTCTCGCGAGCGGTCCGACTCGGCAAAGCCAGGCACCGGGGTCGCCGTGCGCACTCGGGACCGGTCGATGCGCCCTCGTCGGACCCCGGTGCGACGATGGCCGCGTGGAGGCCGACCTGCTCGATGATCTCGACCCGGAGCAGCGGGCGGTCGCCGAGGCGGTCGACGGCCCCGTGGTGGTGTGGGCCGGCGCCGGCACCGGCAAGACCCGGGCGGTGACCTACCGGATCGCTCACGCCGTGCGCACCCATGCCCATGACCCTCGCAGGGGACTCGCCGTGACCTTCACCACGCGAGCCGCGGGTGAGATGCGCGAGCGGCTGCTGCGGTTGGGTGTCGAGGGCATGCAGGTGCGCACCTTCCACTCGGCCGCCCTGCGGCAACTGCGTCACTTCTGGCCGCGCGCAATCGGCGGACAGCCCCACGACGTGCTCTCGCGCGTGGCGCCCATCGTGGCGGAGGCGGCCGCGCGCTGCGGCGTCGCGGCCGATGCTGCGACCGTGCGCGACCTCGTCGCGGAGATCGCGTGGGCCAAGCAGGTCGAGGTCGATCCCGATCGCTATCTGGCCGCGGCCGCCGAGCGCACCCCGCCGCTGGCCGCCTCGGACGTCGCCCGGGTCTACGCCGCCTACGACGACCTCAAGGCCGAGCGGCATCTCATGGACTTCGACGACGTCCTGCTCATGACCGTGGCGCTCCTCGGCGACCGGCCGGACGTCCTGGACGAGGTCCGCGCGGCGTACCGGTGGTTCACGGTGGACGAGTTCCAAGATGTCAGCCCTCTCCAGCATCGGCTCTTGGATCTGTGGCTCGGCGAGCGCACCGACCTGTGCGTCGTCGGGGACGCGGCCCAGACCATCTACTCATTCGCCGGCGCCACCGACCGCTTCCTGCGGGACTTCCCGCGGCGGTTCCCCGATGCGACGCAGGTGCGCCTGGTCCGCGACTACCGCAGCACCGAGCCCATCGTCGCGCTCGCCAACGCCGTGATGACGCAGGCGGGGGTGAGCGACGGGCAACTGGTCTCCGCATCCGGCGCCGGTCCCGACCCCGTCGTGCGGGACTTCGACGACGAGGTCGCTGAGGCCGCGGCGATCGCCGAGCAGATCGCCGAACACATCGCCGGGGGCATCGCCCCCGAGGAGATCGCGATCCTCGTGCGCATCAATGCCCTGATGCCCGCGTTCGAGGACGCCCTCTCCGCTCGCGGCATCCCGCTGGTGCTGCGCGGCGGGGAGAGATTCTTCGAGCGTCGAGAGGTTCGCGAGGCGATCACCCGCATCCGCGGGGCCGCACGCGCAGGCGACGCACCCGGTGCCGACCTCGCCGAGCAGGTGGGGTCGGTCCTGAGCGTCATGGGCTGGACCGCTGAGCCGCCGCGCACGTCGGGCGCCGTGCGCGAGCGTTGGGAATCCCTGGCCTCCCTC
>JALQSY010000379.1 GCA_023264215.1 Candidatus Nanopelagicales bacterium | reverse complement strand
AACAAAAAACTGCACTAATGGCTGGAGAGCAAGGCAACACCATACCATATACCTTTATTAACCTTTAAATCAGAATAAGATGAAAACCGATAGAATAGTTATTCAGGTACTGCACCAAATCGCAGAACGTAGCGAGAAAGGACTTGAAAAATACGGAACTAATTTAGAACGTACCGATTTAGAAACGTTAGATTGGGTGCAACACGCACAAGAAGAAGCAATGGACTTATGTCTATATTTAGAACGAATAAAAGAGCAAATCAAAAACAAACAGTTATGAGTTACGAACACAAAGCAAACACGGGGAGCCTATTCCCTAACAACAAAAAGGCAGACAATCACCCGGACTACAAGGGAAAGATTAAGGTAGGTGAACAAGAATTTGACATCGCAGGATGGCTAAAAGACGGTGCAAATGGTAAATTCCTTTCGTTGAAGATTAGCGAACCATTTCAACCTGCGCCACAAAGCACTACTGAAAAGATTATGAACTCAACAGGAATTCCTTTCTAATGAGAGTAGCAGAACTAACGAACCTTAACGGCTTCCTTAGGGAGGCTGTTGGGGAACGTCTCGAAGTTGAAAGTATGAGGTCATTTTGTAGACGGTCTAAAGTCCAATGTAGCCAAGTCAAGAAATTATTAAACAACGAAGGCGGACTAAACACAACAACAGTCGAACGAATTGCACACGCACTAATAGATAGCAGATATGAAGCAGACAGCAGTACAATGGTTAGTTGAGGAACTTGGAGAATATTTTCCACACGAAATTGGAGGTATTCATTTAATGGTAGAACAAGCTATTGAGATGGAGAAAGAGCAGATTAAAAGTGCTTGGAAC
>JALQSY010000378.1 GCA_023264215.1 Candidatus Nanopelagicales bacterium | reverse complement strand
TAATCCATTGACGGTGAGGGTGGTCGGAAGTACCTGTGGGGTGCTCTGAAACCGAACCAGCCTGTTCGCCAAACTCTTCGCCAAGCATGAAGTCTTCACCGCGCTCGCGGCTGAGGATGTCAATGATGGCCTGCTCCACCGCACGGTCCGCATCGGTCACGGGAGTCTTGTCCGGCTTAGTGCTCACCTCAAGATCCATCGCCAGGAATCGGGCGCGGGAAATTTCGTCCGCTGCATCTGCAAGCTGAAGGGCGAGTTGGAGGTCTTCGTTGAGGGTGTAGTGGCTTCTGGTCACGTTTCCACGATACTCGCGAATACAAACAAGAAAGCCCTTCCAAAAGGAAGGGCTTTCTCTTTTTGTTGCGGGGACAGGATTTGAACCTGCGACCTCTGGGTTATGAGCCCAGCGAGCTACCGAGCTGCTCCACCCCGCGTCGGTAGTACCAGTTTACCACGGGGATTCATGCTCTCTAACCACTCAGGGAAGCAGGCGTAGGCTGAAGGAATGAATAGACCAGAGCACACGCTCCGCTTCCTGGGGGGAACGGAAACCGTTACCGGAAGTAAGTATCTGATTGAGAGCGGTGGCAAGCGTGTGCTTGTGGATTGTGGTTTGTTCCAGGGATACAAGGCACTTCGTGAACGTAATCGTGAGCCTTTTCCTGTTCCACCCGACACCATTGATGCAGTGTTGCTGACCCATGCACACCTGGATCACTCAGGTTATGTTCCTGCTCTGGTGCGGGACGGATTCCGCGGACCCATCATCTCGACCACTGGAACAGCTGAGCTGTGTTCCATCCTTCTGCCAGATAGTGCACACCTGCTTGAAGAAGAAGCGGCA
>JALQSY010000377.1 GCA_023264215.1 Candidatus Nanopelagicales bacterium | reverse complement strand
CGAATAGAGTACTGGAACGTGAAGGCCTGCATGAAGCGTGCCGCCTCCACCACTCGAAGGGTGTCCTCGAAATCTTCGTCGGTTACACCCGGGAAACCCACGATGATGTCGGTCGTAATGGCCGCGTGCGGAATTTTGTCTCGCACCCGCTCCAGAATCCCCAGGTATTTCTCCGACCGGTAGCTCCGGCGCATTGCCTTCAGCACTCGATCAGAGCCGGACTGGAGCGGCATATGAAGCTGGGGCATCACGGTGGGTGTTTCTGCCATCGCATCAATGACGTCGTCCGTGAATGCGGCAGGGTGTGGGCTGGTGAACCGTATTCGCTCTAAACCGTCGATAGCGCCGGCAGACCGGAGGAGCTTGCCAAACGCCAGCTTGTCCCCAAACTCGACACCGTAAGTGTTCACGTTTTGGCCAAGCAGGGTGACTTCGATGACTCCGTCGTCCACCAGGGCCTCAATTTCTGCGAGGATTTCGCCGGGTCGACGGTCCTTTTCTTTGCCTCGAAGACTGGGAACGATGCAGAAGGTGCACGTGTTGTTGCAACCCACTGAAATCGACACCCATCCCGCGTAGCTGGAATCACGCTTAGTGGGGAGTGTCGAAGGGAAAGTCTCGAGAGCTTCCAGAATCTCGACCTCCGCTTCGCCGTTGTGCCGAGAGCGCTCCAACAGGACGGGCAGTGAGCCCATGTTGTGGGTACCAAAGACAACATCGACATAGGGAGCTCGCTCCACAATGGTGGATTTGTCTTTCTGTGCGAGACATCCCCCCACCGCAATTTGCATCCCGGGTCTTTCTCGCTTGATCGATGCAAGGTGGCCGAGGGTGCCATACAACCTGTTATCCGCGTTC
>JALQSY010000376.1 GCA_023264215.1 Candidatus Nanopelagicales bacterium | reverse complement strand
GTTGACCTCACCGGGTACAACACCGTTTCTCTCCAGCCCAACGCGGGAAGCCAGGGAGAGCTTGCAGGTCTGCTCGCTATTCGCGGCTACCACCTCGCCAACGGTGACACTCAGCGCACCGTCTGCTTGATTCCGTCCAGCGCTCACGGCACCAACGCAGCATCTGCTGTTCTGGCCGGCATGAGCGTGGTCGTGGTCGCCTGTGATGAGGTCGGAAACGTTGACCTCGATGACCTGCGCGCCAAGATCGCCGAGCACGGTGACACCCTTGCAGCGCTCATGATTACCTACCCCTCCACTCACGGTGTGTATGAGCACGCAGTGCCCGACATCACCGCTGCAGTTCACGCCGCAGGTGGTCAGGTTTATGTCGATGGTGCAAACCTCAACGCGATGACCGGATTTGCTCGCTTCGGTGACTTTGGCGGCGACGTCTCCCACCTGAACCTGCACAAGACCTTCTGTATTCCTCACGGTGGTGGCGGTCCCGGTGTGGGCCCCGTCGCGGCAAAGGCACACCTTGCTCCTTACCTGCCGGGCCACTTTGCTATCCAGAACCCACACCACGTGTTGGTTGAGGGGAACAAGGTTTCCACCGTGACTCACGATGGTGCTCAGATCTCTGCTGCTCCCTACGGTTCGCCCAGCATTCTTCCCATCTCATGGGCCTATGTGCGCATGATGGGTGAACAGGGCATCCGCGATGCAACAGCATCTGCGGTGCTCGCAGCAAACTACATCTCCAAGCGTCTCGCGGATTACTACCCCACCCTCTACACCGGTGACAACGGCCTGGTTGCCCACGAGTGCATTCTTGATCTGCGTCCATTGACAGCCGAAACTGGTGTGACCGTGGATGAC
>JALQSY010000375.1 GCA_023264215.1 Candidatus Nanopelagicales bacterium | reverse complement strand
CTGTTGGTGAGCCACACCCCGACCCGGCGCTCGAAGTTCTTCGGCAGGCGGCTCTGGCTTTGGGCATCGGCGGGCCGGGGCGCCCCCACGGTGAGAGCCAGCAGGGCCGTGACCAGCACGGTGAAAGGCACCGGCAGGTGGCGCTTGAGATGGGCGAAACGCTTGAGGGGCACCCGGCGGGCCGGTGCGGCGGGAGCCTCCATGGCGGGGTCGCTCAGCGGAACATCGAGCTGACTGAGCTCTCCTGGTGGATGCGCCAGATCGCCTCGCCGAGCATGTTGGCCACCGACAGCACCCGCAGCTGGGGGAAGTGGAGGTCGGGGCTTAGGGGAATGCTGTTGGTCACCACCACCTCCTCGAACAGGCCCGGTTCGGAGAGCCGCTCGGGGGCCGGGGGGGAGAAGACGGCGTGGGTGGCGCAGGCCAGCACCCGGGCCGCCCCCCGCTGGCGCAGCAACCGGGCCCCCTGGCAGATGGTGCCGCCGGTGTCGATCATGTCGTCGATCAGGATCGCCGTCTTGCCGGCCACATCGCCGATCACGGTGAGGCTCTCGGCCACGTTGTGGCCGGAGCGCCGCTTGTCGATGATGGCAAGGGGCGCATCCTGCATCTGCTTGGCGAAGGCCCGGGCGCGGGCCACGCCGCCCACGTCGGGGGAGACCACCACCACCTCGCCGAGATCGCGGGTGGCGAGGTAGTCGACCAGCACCGGGGAGCCGTAGATGTGATCGCAGGGGATGTCGAAGTAGCCCTGGATCTGGGAGGAGTGCAGGTCCATCGCCAGCACCCGCTCGACGCCGGACTTGACCAGCAGATTGGCCACCAGCTTGGCGGTGATCGATTCGCGCCCGGCGGTCTTGCGGTC
>JALQSY010000374.1 GCA_023264215.1 Candidatus Nanopelagicales bacterium | reverse complement strand
CTTCAAGAGCGGGGATGTAGGCGTCGCGCTGTCCGATTTGGAAGTTGCGCTCGACGGTGAAGCCTTCTGCTTCGAGTGCCTGCGCGTAAATTTCGGCGACGATTTCGTTCGAATAGTAGGCCTGCGAGCCCACAACAATCGTGTCTGAGCTTCCGCCGGCGCAGCCCGTTACAGCAGCTGCGGTGGCGATAGTGCCCACGATGGCGATAGTGCGTGTCAATGTCCTCATAGCGTGTCGATCTCTCATTTGGTGTGCATGGGGCTTCTCCAGGCTAACCCGCCCGGGTTAACGCTCGCCGAGTGCCCTCGCGCGCCCGAATATCAGCCCCTCCCGCTTTTCTCACACCGGCCGGCGTGACGAACCTGGTGAGTGCCGCGAAAAGGGCGTCGAGCGCGAGCGCTAAGAGCACGATGACGAGTGCGGAACCAATCATCTGGTCGAAGCGTCGAAGCGGTATGCCTTGAATGATGTCGTATCCCAAGCCGCCAAGGCCCACGTAGGCAATGAGCGTGACGGTGGCGACCACCTGGAGTACCGCGCTTCGAAGCCCTCCCACCATGAGCGGCAGGGCGAGGGGGACCTCAACCCGCCACAGAACCTGCCAGCCGGTCATTCCCTGGGCCCGTGCGGCGTCGAGGGTGCGTCGATCGATTTGATCCACCCCCGTATAGGCCCCTGCCAGTAATGGAGGTATCGCGAGGAGAACGAGTGCGATGACGGCGGCAAGCGCGCGGCGCTCCACTCCAAGAACAAGCACAAGGTAGAGCAGCAGCCCAAAGGTCGGTAATGCCCTGGCGGCCCCCGCAACTCCAACCGCCCAACGCCGCCCTCGACCCGTGTGTCCGATAAACAACCCAAGCGGGATGGCAATG
>JALQSY010000373.1 GCA_023264215.1 Candidatus Nanopelagicales bacterium | reverse complement strand
GTTGTTTTACCGCAACCACGTGGGCCGCTGAAGAGATAGGCGTGGTTGACGCGGTTAGTACGCAGCGCCGTCATCAAAGGTTCGGTGACGTGGGATTGCCCAATAACGTCAGCGAATGATTCTGGCCGGTAACGGCGATACAGTGCGGTAGCCACAGTTCAATAGTACGTGCCAGAGCTGACATCCAGACCACTTCGTCGACGCTGTCAGCGCAATAAAAAGGACCCCTCGCGCACCCGCCAGAGCCCGGTTACCCTTGCTACGTTTCCGTCCTGGGGGAGTTGGCCTGGATGGCGCCACGCGAGGAGCCAGTTACCAGTGTAAAGCACACAGCTGAGTGCTCTCCACGCGAGTTCGTCTGCACCCACAAGTGCGGTTAGAATAATGAAGTTGTCCTCTCATGTATGTGAGTAGGTTCACCAGGAGGATTCGCCTAGTGGCCTATGGCGCACGCTTGGAAAGCGTGTTGGGTTAACGCCCTCGGGGGTTCGAATCCCCCATCTTCCGCCAAAGAAAAAGACCGCCCACAGTGGCGGTCTTTTTTATTGTTTAGCGCTACTCAAAACGAGATCGACAAATCTATTCACATCGTCCTCTGCAGATACCAGCCAGGGCATTCCTGTCTTGTGGGTTCTGAGCGTGACGACGCCGTGCATGTACACCCACAATTGTGTTGCTTGCTCAACCTGAGGTTGTTCAGAACCAGAGTGTTGTGCGACCAATAATGCCAATTGCTGAATGAGATTAAGACCCGGTCTATTTGCTTCTTGATACGACACAGGATCATCCGTTGTCTCAAATAAGAGTTGATAACACCCTGGGTTGGTGATTCCCCACTGAACATAAGCGTGAGAGATTGCACGAATCTTGCCGTC
>JALQSY010000372.1 GCA_023264215.1 Candidatus Nanopelagicales bacterium | reverse complement strand
CGCGCCTACCGCTACGCGGATGACAAGCACCGCGACCAGATGCGCCACTCCGGCGAGCCGTACATCACGCATCCGCTGGGCGTGGCCCGCATCGCCGCGGGGCTGGGGCTCGACGCCGAGACCATCCAGGCGGCGCTGCTGCACGACGTGGTGGAGGACACCGGCACCTCGCGCGAGGACATCGAGTCGGCCTTCGGGCCGCAGGTGGCCGCGCTCGTGGATGGGGTGACGAAGCTCACGCGCATCCACTTCGAGAGCCAGGAGGAGCGGCAGGCCGAGAACTACCGCAAGCTCATCATCTCGATGTCGTCCGACATCAGGGTGCTGCTGGTGAAGCTCTGCGACCGCCTGCACAACATGCGCACGCTGTCGTACATGAGCAAGGCGAAGCAGATGCAGAAGGCCCGGGAAACCCTTGAGGTGTACGCCCCGCTGGCGCACCGCCTGGGAATCCATTCCCTCAAGTGGGAGCTCGAGGACCTCGCCTTCGCCGCGCTGCACCCCAAGCGCTACGCGGAGATCCAGCAGATGGTGAACCAGCGCCGCGCCGACCGGGAGCAGTACGTGGCCGAGGCGGGGGACATCCTGCGCGGCGAGCTGCGGGCCGTGGGCATCGAGCCGGTGGAGATCACCGGGCGCGCCAAGCACTTCTATTCGATCTACTCGAAGATGACCCGCAAGGGGCGCGAGTTCAACGAGATCTACGACCTCACCGCGATGCGGGTGCTCGTCGACTCGGTCAAGGACTGCTACGGGGCGGTCGGGGCGATCCACTCGCTCTGGAAGCCGCTGCCCGGCCGGTTCAAGGACATGATCGCCATGCCGAAGTTCAACCTCTACCAGTCGCTGCACACCACCGTCATCGGCCCGGCCGGCCG
>JALQSY010000371.1 GCA_023264215.1 Candidatus Nanopelagicales bacterium | reverse complement strand
GGTCAAGGACCACCAGCGGTTCGAGCTGGCTGCCTGGCTCGAGCAGGCCGTCCGGCAGGCTGAGCCGGGCAGGCCGGGCGTGGTGTTCGCGAAGAAGCGTGGCAAGGGCAACCCGGAGGACTGGTACGCGGTGATGCGCGTCGCCGACCTGCTTGAACTAGCCAAGCGTGTACAGTCGTGACACAGCCGAATAGCGAAACCCCGGCTACCCGCTTCCACGGGTAATGCGCCGGGGCCGCCAGACCAGCCTGCGAAGGAGGCCGGACATGGGAATCGTAGACGAAGTTGACACGGCGCGCACGGTGCTCGAGGCGTTCTGCCGCACCTACACGCTGACCCCGGACGGAACCCTGCGCGACAGGGCCGGACGTGAGGCGTTCGACAACACCGTCCGGATCGTCACCGACGCGATGGCGGTCCTCGCATGAGCGTCCGTGCGCTCGACTGGGCGTTCTCACAGGACCTTCCCCCATCAGAGAAGCTCGTGCTGCTCAGCCTGGCCGACCACTACAACGGACAGACCGGCGTCTGCATCCCGGGTCAGAAGTCGCTGGCCGAGCAGACCTCGATGTGCGTTCGCACGGTCCAGCGTCACTTGAAGTCGCTCGAGGAGCGTGGCCTGATCGTCCGGACTGCTCGGTTCAGGGGCGAGGGACGCGGCCGCACGTCGGACAGTTATGAGCTCCGAATGAAGGGCGACAATGTGTCGCCTTACTCGGACCAAGGCGACAAATCAGACACGACTAAGGCGACAAATCAGGACGACCAAGGCGACAGCGGTGTCGTAACAGGAACCGGAAGAGAACCGGAAGGGAACCGGAAGTCTCCCCGCAAGACAGCCATCCCTGACGGATGGCAGCCCGATCAAGCCTTGGCGGACGAGCTGAC
>JALQSY010000370.1 GCA_023264215.1 Candidatus Nanopelagicales bacterium | reverse complement strand
CCTGGGAGGGCTACAACTACGAGGACGCGATCCTGGTGTCCGAGCGCCTGGTGCGCGACGACCTCTACACCTCGGTGCACATCGAGAAGTACGAGATCGAAGCCCGTCAGACCAAGCTCGGTCCTGAGGAGATCACCCGCGAGATCCCGAACGTTGCCGAGGAGAGCCTGGGCAACCTCGATGAGATGGGCATCATCCGCATCGGTGCCTACGTGGAGAGCGGCGACATCCTGGTGGGCAAGGTGACGCCCAAGGGCGAGTCCGACCAGCCCCCCGAAGAGAAGCTGCTGCGTGCGATCTTCGGTGAGAAGGCCCGCGACGTGCGCGACAACTCCCTGCGGGTGCCCAGCACCGAGCGGGGCCGGGTGGTGGACGTGCGCATCTACACCCGCGAGCAGGGCGATGAACTGCCGCCGGGCGCGAACATGGTGGTGCGGGTCTATGTGGCCCAGCGCCGCAAGATCCAGGTGGGCGACAAGATGGCCGGCCGCCACGGCAACAAGGGCATCATCAGCCGCATCCTTCCCCGGGAGGACATGCCCTACCTGCCGGACGGCACCCCGATCGACATCGTGCTCAACCCCCTGGGGGTGCCGAGCCGGATGAACGTGGGCCAGGTGTTCGAGTGCCTGATGGGCTGGGCCTCCTCCCACCTCGACTGCCGCGTCAAGGTGGTGCCGTTCGATGAGATGTACGGCCCCGAGAAGTCGAAGCAGACCGTGCAGGCCTACCTGGAGGAAGCGGCCAAGCTGCCCGGCAAGGACTGGGTCTACGACTCCGCCAACCCCGGCAAGATCCAGCTGATCGACGGCCGCAGCGGCGAACCCTTCGACCAGCCCGTCACCGTCGGCTACGCCCACATCCTCAAACTGGTGCACCTGGTGGACGACAA
>JALQSY010000036.1 GCA_023264215.1 Candidatus Nanopelagicales bacterium | reverse complement strand
GCCGGCCTCACGACCTGTGAGTGAGAGGAGCCCGAACCAAGCGTCGGCAAGGTCCTCGCCGCTGGCTTCGCGATCGAAGTACGCCGGGGGGATCGCCTGCGTGGGCGTGGATCCGCTCGTGCCACCGCATGCCGCGACGAGCGTCACGCTCACGATGGCGGCGAGCACCGACGACCACGGACGGTGTCTCATGACGCGCAGACTAGACCCTCGCCGTGTTTCATGAAATCCCTGCACCGCGTTGCGTAAAACCGGACAATCCTCCCGTGGGCATCACCATCCGGGACGTCGCGGACGAGGCGGGCGTCTCCCCCGCCACGGTCTCACGCGCGCTGCGAGGGATGCCCAACGTCAACGCGTCCACGCGAGCGAGGATCAAGGCCGCGGCGGCCCGACTGGACTACGTCGCCTCGCCGAGTGCGTCGAGGCTGGCCTCCGGTCGCACGGGGTCGATCGCGGTCATCACGCCCTTCATCTCGCGGTGGTACTTCTCGACAGTCCTCTCCGGTGTCGAGTCAGTCCTCCAGGCGGCCGGGATGGACCTGCTCCTGCTGTGCATCGACGAGCGTGCCGCGCACGATGACCAACCCAGTGCGGCCCAGCGCCTGCGCAGGCGCGTGGATGGGGCCCTCATCGTGGCGATGCCGTCCACCGACCCTCGGGTGCGCGGCGTGCTCGATCTGGGTATCCCTACCTCGCTCATCGGCGTGACCATCGAGGGCGTTCCCGGTGTTGCCATCGACGACTTCCAGGCGGCCCGTCAGGCGACGCAGCACCTGGTGAATCTCGGGCACGAGCGCATCGGCCTGATCGGGGGCTCACCGGTCGAGGCGAACTTCACCGCCGAGACCGACCGGGAGCGCGGGTATCGAGATGTGCTGAGCGCCCATGGGCTGCCGATCCAGCCCGAGCTCATGTCCCACGGGCATTTCACCATCGCCGGTGGCGAGCGGGCGATGACGAATCTGCTGACTCTTCCCGACCCCCCCAGCGCCGTCTTCGCCATGAGCGACGAGATGGCCTTCGGGGCCCTGCGCTCGCTCAGCCTCCACGGGCGGGTCGCAGGTCGCGACGTGTCCATCATCGGCATCGACGGGCACGACGTCAGCGAGCACCTCGACCTGACGACTGTCGCCCAGCCCGTGACCGATCTCGGTCGTCTCGCCGCGGAGTCGCTTCTCGGGCAGATCGGCGCGGCCGAGCACGAGCCACCACCCGGTATCGTCCGCATCCCGACGCAGTTGCGTGTGCGTGGCTCGACCGGGCCACGCCGCTAGTTCGACCACCCACTCCCAGAGGAGCACGCATGACACACCCCACCGTCGTCGCCAGCACCTGGCAGTCCCTCGCCGACCGTCTCGAGGACTGGGGACTCAAGCCGGGCGCCGACTCGGGCTCCCCGATGACGCGCGGCTGCGTGCTCAAGACCTGGGAGAACGTCGAGACAGGACTGTGGGAGTGCACGCCCGGAGGATGGACGGTCGAGGACCGCCCCGACGAGGAGTCCGTCATCATCCTGGCTGGACGCGCGCGCGTCACCGATGCCGATGGCACGGTGACCGAGATCTCGGAGGGGAGCACGGTCGTCTTCCCACGCGGGTGGTATGGCCGCTGGGACGTCGAGCAGACGATCGTGAAGTACTACGTGTCGATCCGCTAGGACCTAGTCCTCGACGATGATCTCTCCGGCCTCGGCCACGAGGTTGCCGTCTGCGTCGTAGACGTCGACGACGTCCTCCTCCGCGACGAGATTGCCTGCTGCGTCGAACACGTCGACGGTCTCCTCCACGATGGAGCCGTCCTCGCTCGTGACGACCATGACGTCGTCCACGACGGTGCCGATGACGTTGCCATCGTCATCGACCAGTTCGGTGATCTCGATCGACTCGCCGACCTCGATGTCATCGTCAGCCATGACCACTCCTTGTCTCGGGGACTCCCATCCAAGGGGATCGACGTGGCCCGCGTGGGGCTTTCGGGTGAAGTTCAGCGGGCGAGGCGTCCGAGCGCCGTGCTGACACGGGGATCGAGCTCTCCGGGGTGCTCAGCGTCGTACGACCGGAGCTCGGTGATCATGGCCGGAGTCCAGAAGGCGTGCAGGTGGTCGCAGATCCGGGTGGTGGCCTGATCGTCCGGCAGGCCGACGCAGTTCGCGGCGATCTGCCCGGACATCCGGGTGAGCGTCTCGATGCGCACGGCTACGCGGTCACCGTCTCCGCTCCCGCGGCGACCACCGTCGCCTCGGGGCCGCGCAGGGTGGGCGTGACCTCCACGGCCGTCACCTTGTACTCCGGGCAGTTCGTGGCCCAGTCGGAGTACTCCGTCGTGATGACGTTCGCGCCGCTGCCGGGGAAGTGGAAGGTGGTGTAGACCACGCCGGGAGGCACGCGATCGGTGACGCGAGCCCTCATCACCGTCGAGCCTACGCGGCTGGCGATGGTCACCCACGTGCCGTCGGCGATGCCGCGCGCCTCGGCGTCCGCCTCGTGGATATCGAGGAGGTCCTCGTCATGCCAGGCGACATTCGCGGTGCGCCGGGTCTGGGCCCCGACGTTGTACTGGCTCAGGATCCGGCCGGTGGTCAGCACGAGCGGATAGCGACGCGTCGTGCGCTCATCGGTCGGCACGAAGGGCGTGACCTGGAACGCGCCCTTGCCGCGCACGAAGCCCTCGACGTGCATGATCGGCGTGCCCAGCGGATGCTCGGCGTTGCACGGCCACTGCACGCTGCCGACCTCGTCGAGCAGGGCGAAGGAGACGCCGGCGAAGGTCGGGGTGAGATCGGCGATCTCGTCCATGATCTGACTGGCCGAGTCGTAGTGCATCGGATAGCCGAGTGCGGCGGACAGGTCGCAGGTGACCTCCCACTCCTGCTTGCCGGTCTTGCTCGCCATCACCGGGCGCACGCGATTGATCCGACGCTCGGCATTGGTGAAGGTGCCGTCCTTCTCGAGGAATGACGTGCCCGGGAGGAACACGTGCGCGTAGCGGGCGGTCTCGTTGAGGAAGAGGTCCTGGACGATGACCAGCTCCATCGACTCCAGCGCCCGCTGGACGTGGTGGGTATTGGGATCGGACTGGGCGATGTCCTCGCCCTGCACGAACATGGCCTTGAACTCCCCCACGACGGCCGCATCGAGCATGTTGGGGATGCGCATGCCGGGCTCGCCGCGGAGCTCAGCCCCCCAGAGCGCCTCGAACTGCTCGCGGACGGCGTCGTCGGAGATGTGGCGGTATCCGGCGAGTTCGTGGGGGAACGAACCCATGTCGCACGAACCCTGGACGTTGTTCTGCCCGCGCAGCGGGTTGACCCCCACGCCGTCCCGGCCGATGTTGCCGGTCGCCATGGCCAGGTTGGCCATCGCCATGACCATCGTCGAGCCCTGGCTGTGCTCGGTGACACCCAGGCCGTAGTAGATCGCGGAGTTGGGGCCGGCGGCATACAGTCGCGCGGCAGCGCGGATCTCCTCGGCAGGCACGCCGCTGACGGCCTCGACGGCCTCCGGGGAGTTCTCCGGCTGGCGGATGAACTCCTCCCAGGCGGCGAAGGTCGCCGGATCGCAGCGATCGGCCACGAACTCGCGGTCGATCAGGCCCTCGGTCGCGACCACGTGACCCATCGCGTTGACGATCGCGACGTTGGTGCCGGGCTGGAGTTGCAGGTGGTAGTCCGCCTCGATGTGAGGGGATCGCACGAGATCGATGCGGCGCGGATCGACGACGATGAGCCGCGCGCCCTCGCGCAGCCTGCGCTTCATGCGCGAACCGAACACCGGATGCGCATCGGTCGGGTTGGCTCCGATGACGACGATGACGTCGGCCTCCTGCACCGACTTGAAGTCCTGCGTGCCGGCCGACGTGCCGAAGGTCTGCTTCAGGCCGTAGCCCGTGGGCGAGTGGCACACGCGAGCGCAGGTGTCGACGTTGTTGGTGCCGAGCGCAGCCCGCACCATCTTCTGGACGACGTAGACCTCTTCGTTGGTGCAGCGAGAGGACGTGATGCCGCCCACGCTGTCCACGCCGTAGCGGGCCTGGATGTCGCGGATGCGCTCAGCCGCGAAGGCGATCGCCTCCTCCCAGCCGACCTCGCGCCAGGGCTGATCGATGGACTCGCGCACGAGGGGAGCCAGGACGCGATCGGTGTGCGTCGCGTAGCCCCACGCGAAGCGACCCTTGACGCAGGAGTGGCCCTCGTTGGCCCCGCCGTCCTTGGCCGGCACCATGCGCACGAGCTCGTCGCCGCGCAGCTCGGCCTTGAACGAGCACCCGACACCGCAGTATGCGCAGGTGGTGAGGACCGTGCGCGTCGGCATGCCGAGGTCGATGACCGACTTCTCCTCCAGCGTGGCGGTCGGGCACGCCTGGACGCAGGCGCCGCACGACACGCACTCGCTGTCGAAGAAGCTGCGTCCACCGGGGCTGACCTTCGACTCGAAGCCGCGGCCGACGATGGTGAGCGCGAGCGTGCCCTGGATCTCGTCGCAGGCTCGCACGCAACGGCTGCACACGATGCACTTGGACTCGTCGAAGGAGAAGTACGGATTGGAGTCATCGGTGGGTGCGTCGAGGTGGTTGTCGCCGTCGTAGCCGTAGCGCACCTCGCGCAGGCCGACCACCCCCGCCATGTCCTGGAGCTCGCAGTCGCCGTTCGCCGGGCACGTCAGGCAGTCCAGCGGGTGGTCGGAGATGTAGAGCTCCATGACGTTGCGCCGCAGCTCCTCGACACGCGGGGTCTGGGTGCGCACGACCATGCCGGGCTCGCAGGGCGTGGTGCACGATGCCGGGGTGCCCTTCTTGCCGTCGATCTCGACCAGGCAGAGGCGGCAGGATCCGAAGGGCTGGAGCGAGTCGGTGGCGCAGAGCTTGGGGACGCCGACGCCGGCCTCGGCCGCGGCGCGCATGACGGAGGTGCCGACCGGCACCGACACGGGGATGCCATCGACGACGACCTCGATGCTCTCAGGCGAGGTGGACGCGGGCGTGCCGTAGTCCGGCTCGTGCAGCAAGGTCATGGCGTCACCTCGGGAGTGCGGTGGAAGTCCTCGGGAAAGTGTGCCAGAGCGCTGCGCACCGGCAGGGGGGTCAGCCCGCCCATGGCGCACAGGGATCCGTCGGTCATGGTGGTGCACAGGTCCTCGAGGAGCACCAGGTTGCGCTCTCGCTCCACGCCCGCGGTGATCTTGTCGATGACCTCGACCCCGCGGGTGGAGCCGATCCGGCAGGGGGTGCACTTGCCGCACGACTCCACAGCGCAGAACTCCATCGCGAAGCGTGCCTGCGCGGCCATGTCCACGGTGTCGTCGAAGGCCACGATGCCGCCGTGCCCGAGCAGACCGCCGGCCGCCGCGAGGGCCTCGTAGTCCATGGGCACGTCGAGCGCGTCCGCGGGCAGGTAGGCGCCGAGCGGGCCCCCGACCTGCACCGCGCGCAGCGGCCGGCCGGAGAGCGTGCCCCCGCCGTACCCCTCGACCAGCTCCCCAAGAGTGACGCCGAACGCGAGCTCGACGATGCCACCACGTGCGATGTTGCCGGCGAGTTGGAAGACCTGGGTGCCGCGCGAGCGATCCATGCCGAGCGCCTGGTACGTCGCGGCCCCGTCGGCGATGATCCCCGGCACCGCGGCCAGGGTCAGCACGTTGTTGACCAGCGTCGGCTTGCCGAAGAGCCCCTGAAGGGCCGGGATCGGCGGCTTGGGTCGCACCATCCCGCGCTTGCCCTCCAGGCTCTCGAGCATCGCTGTCTCCTCGCCGCACACGTAGGAGCCCGCGCCCTCGACCACCCGGATGTCGAAGGCGCGACCCGAACCCATGACGTCGTCGCCGAGCCAGCCATCGACATGGGCGATGTCGATGGCGGTGCGCAGCGTCGCGATCGCGTCGGGGTATTCGGAGCGGACGTAGATCAGGCCCTGCGTCGCACCGGTGGCGAGGCCGGCGATCGCCATGCCCTCGAGGAGCGTGAAGGGGTCGCCCTCCATGAGCATGCGATCGGCGAAGGTGCCGCTGTCTCCCTCGTCGGCGTTGCAGCAGACGTACTTGACGTCGCTCTCGGCCTCCAGGACGGTGCGCCACTTGATGCCCGCGGGGAAGCCGGCTCCTCCGCGGCCGCGCAGCCCCGAGGCGAGGACGTCGGCGACGACCTCCTCGCGGGGGATCGAGATCGCGCGCGCCAGTCCGCGCAGGCCACCGGTCTCGCGATAGGCATCGAGATCGAGCGGATCGATGATCCCCACCCGGGCGAAGGTCACCCTCTGCTGCGATGCGAGCCAGGGGAACTCATCGACGATGCCGATGCGGAGGGGATGCTCGCCGCCCTCGAGGAAGCCTGACTCGATGAGACCGGCGACATCGGCTTCCTGGACGGGCCCGTAGCCGACGCGGCCTGAGGGCGTCTCTACCTCGACCAATGGTTCGAGCCAGAGCATGCCGCGCGACCCGTTGCGCACGACCTCGACTCCGAGGGACTGCAGTGCAGCCGCGACCTCGTCTGCTCCGACTGAACGAGAAGCACTATCGCGCGGGACATAGACGCGAGTCATGCGCGCACCTCCTGAGCGCGCAATACGGCTGCGGTGACGCGTTCGACATCGCATCGACCCAGGAGGCGCCCATCGACCATCACCGCGGGACCGAGGGCGCAGTCACCCAGGCAGTAGACGGCGGAGAACTCCACGCCGTCGACACGTCCGCCGAGGGGGACGCCGTACGTCGCCTCGAGGTCGGTCACAAGGCCACGGGATCCGACGGACTGGCAGGCCTCAGCAACGCAGACCTGTACGTGCACGTCAGGCGGCGGGGACTGGCGCAGGTCGTGGTAGTAGGTGAGCACGCCGACGACCTCGGCGCGCGACACGTTGAGTTCGGAGGCGATGAGGTCGACGGCCTCGTCGGGCACCCAGCCGAAGTCGGTCTGGATGCGCTGGAGGGCGGGCAGGATGAGGCGCTCGGCTGGAGCGAGCGACGCGAGGGATCTCATGGCGGCATCGACCGACCACGCCTGATGACGGCGCACCTGGCACCAACCTCTCTCGCCGTGATCCCACAAGGGTAGGCCACCACCGCGGCGATCCAGGACTGCTTGGTCATTTCCGGAACATAAGTTCCATATTGTGGAACTCACGGTTTCCGAGGTCGGCCCGCGCGATTCCGCCCCCTAGGCTGAGGCGGACCCCGGAGGGATGACATGGCCTCGACCGATCGGCGCCGCGTGCTGCGCTGGCGTGACGGCGCCGTGGATGCAGGACCTGACTCCCTGGCGATCGAGGAGCCTCTCGAGATCGAGGTCGACGGCATCTCCGTCTCCACGACCATGCGGACCCCCGGCAATGACATCGAACTCGCGCTCGGATGGCTGGTATCCGAGGGTGCGATCGCCTCGACCGTGGACATCACCGAGGCCAAGGAGTGCTTCGAGCACGACGACGAGGATCCCGAGCGGGTGCGCCGCATCGTCCAGGTGAGCACCCGCGACCGTGCTCCTATCCCACCCAGGCTCCATGCGACATCGAGCGCGTGTGGGATCTGCGGCGCGGACATGATCGCCATGACACAGCAGTCGCACCGCTGGCCCCTGACGGAGGACAAGACTGCCTTCGACATCAGCACCGTCCTGCGCCAGCCGGAGACCTGCCTTGCCGCCCAGCGAGGTTTCGCTGCCAGCGGCGGCCTGCACGCCGCCGGTCTCTTCACCCCCGAGGGCGAGTTGGTCTGCCTGCGCGAGGACGTCGGCCGGCACAATGCCGTCGACAAGGTGATCGGCTGGGCATTGCAGCAGGGCCGGCTCCCCCTGCGCGGCCACGCTTTGCAGGTGAGCGGCCGCGCCTCCGCCGAGCTGGTGCACAAGGCCGTGATGGCCGGCGTACCCCTGCTCGCTGCCGTTTCGGCACCGAGCACCCTCGCGGTCGACCTCGCACGCGAGAGCCACCTCACCCTGGCTGGCTTCGTCCGCGACGGCTCACTCAACGTCTACGCCGGCGCTGAGCGTCTCGGCCTGCCGGGCTAGCCCCTCGTTGACATCAGCGCTAGCGCGAGGTCAACGCGACACGCGCCCCGAGAGCAATGAGCACCGCGCCGCTGAGGTAATCCAGGCGACGGCGCACCGAGGTGCGCGAGAACCATGCCGAGGCGCTCCCGACGATCGCCGCGAGGCCGAGATAGAGCACGGTCTCCAAAGACACCTGAATCGCGCCGAGGGTGACAGTGGTGAGCAGCACCGGACCATCGGCGGGCACGAACTGCGGATAGAAGGCGAAGAGGAAGACCGCCGCCTTGGGGTTGGCGAGCTGGACGATGAGTCCCTCGGCGAAGGCGCGATGACCCTTGGGCGCCTCGACGCGGGGAAGGTCGTCGACGCCGTCGCGACCGCGCAGCCGCCAGCCCGAGCGGATCGCCTTGACGCCGAGGTAGACCAGGAAGACTGCGCCAGCGACCCGAAGCACGAGGAAGGCCGTCTCAGAGGCGGCCACGAGTGCCGCCATGCCGGTGCCCGCGGCGAGGGCCCAGATGAAGAGGCCGACCTCGAGCCCGAGGACGGTGGGGATGGCGGCGCGGAAGCCATGAGCCCCCGCTCGCTGCAGGATCAGCACGATCGCGGGACCGGGGCTCGCGGCGATGACCAGGACTGCCAGTAGGAAGGCCGGTAGGGCATTGATGTCCACGGCCGGAGCCTCTCAGGCAGGTGCCGCGAGGATCTCCGCGGTACGGCGCACCGTCGCGAACTCCCCGTGCAGATTGGCCGCCGTCACCCGCGAGAGGTCCTCAGCGGTGATCACGCTTCCATCCGGGGCCATGCGATCGAAGGTGTGCGTCGCGTCGATGGCGAAGGTGACGTCGTAGCCGAGATTTCCCGCCATGCGGGCGGTTGTCTCGCAGCAGTGGTTGGTGGTGACCCCGCAGATCGTCAGCCGCTCGATGCCTCTTTCGCGGAGCCACTCATCCAAATCCGGAGCGCCGTAGAACGCGGAGTTGACGTCCTTCGTGATGAGGATGTCGCCCTCGATGCCCGGGCGCAGATCGTTGCCGGGCTGACCGGGACGCAGCGGCGATGCCGGGGACGTCGAGTCGTGCCGCACGACGACGATGGGACGGCCGGACTCTCGCCAGGCATCAAGGAGGAACTGGATGTTGGTCTCGCACTGCGGATTGTCGCGGCGTCCCCACACCAGATCGTCGAAGCCGGCTTGGACGTCGATGACGATCAGCGCGTGGCGCGGATCCGACTTCAGGGCCATGAAGCGAGGCTAGCCTTGTGGCGTGCACGTGGAGATGACACTGGATGTCAACGACCCTGCGACGATGATCGCGTTCTGGTCAGCCGTGCTCGGCTACGAGCTCGAGGACGAGGGTCGCTTCGACGCTCCCGATCGCACGTACTGGTCGCTCGTCGATCCCTCCGCTCGCGGGCCTCGACTGGTCATCCAGCGGGTGCCCGAGCCCGTGACCGCCAAGCCGCGCCTGCACATCGATGTGCACGAGCCCGACATCGAGGCCGCGGCCGCTCGCGCGGTCTCCCTCGGTGCGACCCGGCTGGACCGCTCCCCCGTCACCGAGGTCGGCACATCGTGGATCCGCCTCGCCGACCCCGAGGGCAATGTCTTCTGCATCGTCTACGAGCGCCGCACCTGAGGGAGTCCCGCGACACTTAGCACTCCATGGTGCTTGCCTGCTAACCCCTTCGTGTCGCAGTCTTCGTCCATGGGTATCGAGGTCTCCGCCTTCGCCGGCAAGGACCGCAGCCTGGCCGGCTTCATCCTGTCGGGCCGCTGGCCGGACACCACGCGCGAGTGGACGCAGTTCCTCGCCATCGCTGTGCGCTTCGCCGCGATGCCCGGCCTGCTCCCCACGACCACCGTCTTCCGCGCGGTCGAGGACCTTCCCGACGAGCCCGAGCCCGAGGTCGTGGGCCTCGTCACGTCCGCCGGACCCGTGCTCGGCGACGGGGCGCCGCGCCCGGGCCAGTTCGCCGACCCGCAGCCGGCCGCGCTGATCGTGCTGCATCCGCCCGGGGAGACCCGGCCATCGACCCCGGAGGCCGAGGGTGCGGCATCGGGCTGCGTGCTGCTGCCCGGCGTACCCCATCTCGGACTCGATCACCGCGCCGGCTGGGTCGAGGCCGAGGCCGACGGGACGGTCACGCGCCTGCTCAGCCGCGTCAGCGTGGACCTGCGCGATGATCCCGACGTCGCGGTCCTGGCCACCCTCTGTGCGTAGCGCCGTTGTTTCCACCGTGTGTGTTGTTAAGGATGGCGCTTAACGACACACACGGTGGAAACAACAGTCATGCGGACTGGCCGTCGCCGGAGTCCCCGCTGCCGGTGACGTAGATGAGCTCGATGCGCTGCAGCGTACGCAGCGGATCCAGGAGTGGCACGGCTTCCACGAGCGGGAGCTTCGCCTCCGCGAACGTGCTGTTGACGTCCGGCTGCGGGCGGAACCATTCGGCGGGATCCTCCGCCGCCGCGGCCATGTAGTCGACCCAGGCCCGATTGTGGGCGAGGTACGCCTCCTGCGCCGCGAGCAGCTCCGAGTGCCAGGGCACGATCTCGACCAGCCCCACCCTGTCGCCCTCGAGCGCAATCGCCGCCTGCCCGCGCTCGGCGACATCCGCCAGGTCCGCGCGCAGCTGCTCGCGCTCATCGTCGGTCAGGTCCTGGGTGTCGTAGCGGGACATCACGTCGCTGAAATCCGCCTGGGTGGTCTTCATCGCCGTCTCCGACTGCTCGACGGCGCGCACCAGGTTGTCCGCCTCGAACGACCTCAGCGCGAGTTCGCCGGCCACCACCACGTTGGCCAGGGTGATGACGATAAGCGCGACCCCGCCGATGGTCCACGCGACCCATGCCGGCATGCCCCTCTTCGGACGGTCAATGCCGGCTTCCATCACCTCCTGGCCCACCCGTACATCCTGGGCTACGACTACCGTGTGTCGCATGTCGGCCACCCCCGAGACGACGCAGGCCCCCGCGACGGGCCAGCCGTCGTGGCGCACGGCGTACGACGCTCGGGTGCGAAGACTCACCGCGCAGTACGACGCGATCCCCGAGGGAAGCCCGGTCCGACTCGCCAAGCGCACGTCCAACCTCTTCCGGCAGCGCGCGGAGAGCCAGACGCCCGGCTTGGACGTCGACGACTTCGACGCGGTCCTGGACGTCGACCCGGTCGCCGGCACCGCCGAGGTCCAGGGCATGACGACGTACGAGCACCTGGTGGATGCCACGCTGCCCCACGGCTACATGCCGCTGTGCGTGCCGCAGCTGAAGACGATCACCCTCGGCGGCGCGGTCACGGGCCTGGGGATCGAGAGCACAAGCTT
Source organism: Candidatus Nanopelagicales bacterium (assembly GCA_023264215.1). Next base: position 1,463 of record JALQSY010000036.1, on the reverse strand, counting down.
CCGCTGGGGCCTGCCGCACGAGTCGGTCATCGAGATGGACGTCCTCACCGGAGATGGCCGGGTGCTCACTATCAGCGGAGGCGACGACGACCCCCATCGCGATCTCTACTACGCCTTCCCCAACTCCTACGGCACGCTCGGCTACGCCCTGCGCCTGAAGATCGAGCTGAAGCCGGTCAAGCCCTACGTGCACCTGCGCCACGTCTACTTCCCGACTGCCGACGCCATGGCCGAGGCGATGGCGTCGATCGTCGAGACTCACGAGTGGGAGGGCGAGGCGGTCGACTTCCTCGATGGGACGGTCTTCTCGCCAGCCGAGCAGTACCTCACCCTCGGCCGGATGACCGATGACACCGGCGGACGCCAGCCGAGCGACTACACCGGGATGGACGTCTACTACCGGTCCATTCAGCGCAAGCGCGAGGACGTGCTCACGATCCGCGACTACATCTGGCGCTGGGACACCGACTGGTTCTGGTGCTCCCGGGCGTTCGGCACGCAAAAGCCCCTGGTCCGTCGTCTCTGGCCCAAGGACAAACTGCGCAGCGACGTCTACTGGAAGATCATCAAGTGGGACAGGCGCACGAAGTTCTCCGCCCGGATGGCCCGACTGCGACGCAGGCCGGCACGCGAGGAGGTCGTGCAGGACATCGAGGTGCCGATCGATCGACTTGCCGAGTTCCTGGACTTCTTCCACCGCGAGGTGGGCATCGAGCCGATCTGGGTGTGCCCGCTGAAGCAGCGCGATCCGCACGCGCGATGGCCCCTCTACGAGTTCGATCCGCAGACCACCTACGTCAACGTCGGCTTCTGGTCGACCGTCCCCCTGCCCCCCGGCGTCGACCCCGACGAGGGCCGCATCAACCGCCGCATCGAGCAGGTCGTCACCGACATGGACGGCCGCAAGTCGCTGTACTCATCCGCCTTCTACGAGCCTGAGGAGTTCTGGGGGATCTACGGAGGCGGGGAGTACCAGCGGCTCAAGGGGGACTACGATCCCCGATCGCGGTTGCTCGACCTCTACGACAAGGTCGTTCGCCGCAGGTAGCGCCCCTCGGGAGGAACCATGGATCTCGCCACCGCCTTCGCCACCGTCGTCCCCGCCGATCGCCGAGTCGGCTTCAAGGCGTACGACGGCTCCAGCAGCGGCCTCATCGGCGCCGAGGTCGTCCTGGAGATCACCAACCCGCGCGGCGTCCACTACATCGCGGCCTCGCCCAACCAGCTCGGCCTCGCCCGCGCGTACGTCACCGGGGACCTCGAGATCCACGGTGATGTCTACGAGGCCCTCAAGCGCCTCTATCCCATGCCGCTCGACCACGTGTCCGTGCTCGATCGCGCGAAGCTGGTCAAGAGGTTTGCACGCGAGGCGCTCGTGCGCCCCGAGCCGCCGGCGCAGGAGCGTTCACTCGGTGGCAAGCGACACTCGAAGCGCCGTGACGCGGAGGCGATCCATCACCACT
>JALQSY010000369.1 GCA_023264215.1 Candidatus Nanopelagicales bacterium | reverse complement strand
AGAAGCCGGCGGCCTTCTTCTGCAGCCCGGCGCTGCCGGGGAAGGGACGGCCGGCGAGTGATGTCATGGGCTTGCGCGCCTGGTAGATGCCCCTGCCGTAGCTTGTCTTGAACGTGATGGGCTTGGACAGTTGCGGTGCGTTGGCTATCGATCCGGTGACGGGGACGAGCGACCTGGGCGCCTCGGGGTCCCGCGGCTCCTCTGCGGGGACCGATCCCGCAGCGCAGGACACCCACTGACTGCCAGCCTTCCACTGCCGGACGCTCGGGGTGTACCAGAAGTACCACGTGCGTGTGCCCGGTGCGGCGGTCTTCGGCTGGGGCACACCGGCGTACCGGTTGACCTCCATCTGGCACCGCTGATCCATCCACAGGACCAGTTCGGGCGAGTTGTTGCCCCTCGCCGCGATGTCCTTCGGCACGTCGAGAGTGATGACCGTCTCCATGGTGTGCCGCTCCGTGCAGTCGACCGGGGTGCCGGTGTAGGACTTCCGGGTCGCCTGCTTGTACGTGTAGTTCCAGCAGGTCCCGGCCTCGGGCACCACCGCTTCGGGCGGTGCATCCGAGGGGGCGGCGGCAGCCGGAGCGGTGAGGGCTACGGCGACGAGCGCGGGGGCGGCAAGGACGGCGGCGCGACGTACGTGCATGGAGCCATTGTCACGCAGGCATGGGCCCGGTCACGCGCTGAGGGCCGCGGCCGCACAACCCGACCCCTCCTCGCTCGAGGACACGAAGTTGTCGTTTAGGGGGCTGTTCTGTCCGGATTGCCCGCCCTAAACGACGAACTCATGACCTTGAGCCGGGGCCTGAGCCGGGGCGGGAATCACACCGGCCCGGCCACGCGGTCGAGGAAGGAGTCGACCAGGGCGTGGGCACGCGCCACCGCCGCAGGCTCCTCGCGCACCGTGCCGG
>JALQSY010000368.1 GCA_023264215.1 Candidatus Nanopelagicales bacterium | reverse complement strand
CCTTCTGGGGTCTTTGCCGGACCTGCGTAGTAGATGGGGTGATCCTTGGCGTAGTCGGGCAAACCTTCGCCGCGCTCCAGGCGTTCACGCATGCGTGCGTGCGCAATGTCGCGGGCCACCACAATGGTTCCGGTCAACATCACACGCGTACCAATAGAGCAGGCAGAGAGCTCCTTGAGGATCTCCTCCATGGGCTGGTTCAAGTTGATGGGAACACCAGGAGAAGCCTGCTCGATTTCCTCGAGACCGGTTTCAGGAATGAAACGTGCGGGGTCGTGCTCGAGCTCTTCAATGAAGACACCCTCAGAGTTGATGGTGGCCAGCAGCTGACGGTCAGCCGAGCAGGAGACAGCAATGGCAATCGGCAACGAAGCACCGTGGCGAGGCAGACGAACAACACGAACGTCGTGGCAGAAGTACTTACCGCCGAACTGCGCACCAAAACCGATGGTTTTGGTCAGTTCGAAGACCTTCTGTTCGAACTCGAGGTCACGGAAGCCCTGACCTTCCTTGCCACCTTCGGTGGGAAGCGAGTCGAGGTAGTGGGTGGAGGCCAGCTTGGCAGTCTTCACTGCGTAGTCAGCAGAGGTTCCACCAATGACAATGGCCAAGTGATACGGAGGGCATGCTGCGGTTCCGAGGCTGGCGATCTTCTCGCGCAGGAACTCGAGCAGTCGAGTCTCTTCCAGAACAGCCTTGGTCTCTTGGTAGAGGAAGGTCTTGTTGGCACTACCGCCACCCTTAGCCATGAACAGGAATTCATAGCTGTCGCCCTTGGTCAGCGAGATATCGACTTCAGCAGGCAGGTTGGTGCCGGTGTTGACTTCTTCCCACATCGAGGTGGGAGACATTTGTGAGTAGCGCAGGTTGAGGTCGTGATACGCCTTGGCAATACCGTTCGTGATGTATTCGGCAT
>JALQSY010000367.1 GCA_023264215.1 Candidatus Nanopelagicales bacterium | reverse complement strand
CACCGCGTCCAGCAGGTGATCGATGCGGCCGTGGCGAACCACCGCCGTGTGGCTCTCGTGGGCCGCTCGATGGTGCGCAACATGGGCATTGCCAAGGAATTGGGCTTCTTGCGGGTTCCCGAGGGTGTCTTGATCGACGCGAAGAAAGCCGTCGATTTGCCCGACGACCAGGTCGTCTACATGACCACCGGAAGCCAGGGTGAGCCGATGGCGGGGCTTTCTCGCATGGCCAACCGCGAACACCCCACGATTGAGATCGGTGAGGGCGACACGGTCATCCTCGCCTCGAGCTTGATTCCGGGCAACGAAAACGCCGTCTACCGCGTGATCAATGGGCTCATTGATTTAGGCGCCCAGGTGATCCATAAGGGCAACGCGAAAGTCCACGTCTCTGGCCACGCCGCCGCAGGCGAGTTGCTCTACGCCTACAACCTCGTCAAGCCCGCCCAGGTGATGCCGATCCACGGTGAAGCCAGGCACCTACGCGCCAACGCGCAGGTCGCCATCGACTCCGGTGTGCCCTCGGGCAACGCGCTCATTTGTGAAAACGGCTCTGTGGTCGACGTCACCGACGGTTATGCGCGGAAAACCGGCCAGCTGGACATCGGCTACGTCTACGTCGACGGCTCCACGGTGGGCGAAATCACCGAGGCGGATTTGAAAGACCGCCGCATCCTCGCCGAAGAAGGCTTCATTTCCATCTTCCTCGCGATCGACGCGCAGAACGGGAAAATCATCGTCGGGCCCGAAATCCACGCCAGAGGCTTCGCGCCAGACGACTCAGTATTCGACGACGTGCGCCCCGCGATTGTTGACGCACTCGAAGAAGCCGCCTCGAACGGCACCCGCGACACCCACCAGTTCTCTCAAGTCGTGCGCCGGACAGTCGGACGCTGGGTCAACACCCAACACCGTCGACGCC
>JALQSY010000366.1 GCA_023264215.1 Candidatus Nanopelagicales bacterium | reverse complement strand
GGTCCGCCCCGGAGAGCTGCAGCTTGATGGCCGAGCCGGTGTTGCCGCCGAGTTGGAACAGCGGCACCTGGAAGGCGAAGGAGATCACCCCGGGTGTGGCCGCCCCGCCGGCGGCGTGGTTCATCAGCGCGACCACGTCCCGCACCCGCCGCGCATCGTCGCTGATCGACCCGTGGAACAGTCGCATCGCCACGCGCAAGGTCGCGGGCGAGTAGTCGTCGAGATCCTGGCCCGCGCGCCCATCACGCCGGATGCTCCCCCATAGCCGGTATGCCTGCATCAAGAAGGCGGCGCCCACCAGTCCGGCGCCGACGCCGTAGACCCATCCGACCGGGGCGACCAGGACCAATGCCATCGAGGTCAGCACCATCAGCCAGGAGTAGACGACGATGTGCCGGGCGACGCTGCGCGGGGATCGGGTGACCGGCAGCATCGGAACACCAGCAGCGGCATAGTCCTCGCGATACTTGATCGCCAGCGGCCAGTAGTGCGGCGGTGTCCACCAGAAGACGATCATGAACAAGATCACCGGCGCGAGACCGAGCGAACCAGTGACGGCCGACCAAGCGATGAGGACCGGCATGCAGCCTGCTGCACCACCCCACACGATGTTCTGATCCGTACGTCGCTTCAGGATCATGGTGTAGCCGACGGCGTACCCGACGATCGCGACCAGCGCCAGCAGGGCCGACAGCGGATTGGCTAGGGCAGCCAGCGAGCTGACGCTCACGACCGTGAGGATCAACCCCTGGAGGAACCCGGCACGAATCGAGACTCCACCACGCGCAGCGGGGCGATGCGTGGTGCGACTCATCACTGCGTCGATGTCCCTGTCGTACAGACTGTTGAATGTGTTCGCTGCGCCAGCCGCGAAGGCGCCACCGAGTAGGACTGCCACCGTTACCTGCCAGGTCGGCAGTCCCTCGG
>JALQSY010000365.1 GCA_023264215.1 Candidatus Nanopelagicales bacterium | reverse complement strand
GTTTCTCCGGCTCCGCCTGCTCGCAGATCACTCCGCGGTCTAAGAAGACCACTTGGTCCGATACCTCACGAGCGAAGTCCATTTCGTGGGTGGCCATGACGATGGTCGTGCCGTCGTCTTTGAGTTGACGAACGAGGTCGAGCACCTCTCCGACGAGTTCAGGGTCGAGCGCACTCGTGATCTCATCGAGTAGCAACACCTCCGGGTCGGTCGCGATGGCTCGAACGAGTGCGACGCGTTGCTGTTGCCCCCCGGAGAGGCGGTCGGGGAAGGCCTTGGCTTTATCGGCGAGCCCCACCCGCTCGAGTAGATACATCGCCCGGTCGGTGGCGTCGGAGGCGCTTGTCCCAAATACTTCGGTCGCGGCGAGGGTGATGTTTCGAAGCACGCTCAAGTGCGGGAAGAGGTTGAACTGCTGGAACACCACTCCAATCCGGGCGCGCACTTTGTCGACGTCGATGGCGGGGTTGGAGATGTCGTCGCCGCTGAGCCAAATCTGGCCGTCATCGAGCTGTTCGAGCAGGTTGATACAGCGAAGCAGGGTCGACTTGCCAGATCCGCTCGCGCCAATGAGCGCAAAGACGTCACCCTGGTGGACGTCGAGGGAGATGCCTTCGAGCACCACGTTGGAACCAAACTGCTTGCGCACCTCGCGCAGCTGAAGAACCGGTGTCTGCACCATCGCTACACCGTCGATCCTGCTTGTTCGCGCTCCCGAAGCCGCGCCGAATACCAGTCGGTGAGGCGAATCATCGGAAGCGCGAGGAGGACAAAGAGCAAACCGGCTAAGACGTAGGGGGTGAAGTTGAAGGCTTGTGCGGTTTCGATTTGTGCGGCACGAACGGCGTCCACCGCGCCGAGCACCGAAATCAACCCCACGTCTTTTTGCATCGCGATGAAGTCGTTCATTAGAGCCGGGGTGACTTTACGAATG
>JALQSY010000364.1 GCA_023264215.1 Candidatus Nanopelagicales bacterium | reverse complement strand
CGATGTCGGTGTTGATCTACAACTTCGCGATCATGCCCTACGAAACGCAGATCGCCCTCGCCTGGGCGTCCTCCTTTGTGCTGGTGGTGATGATCCTGGCTGCGAATCTGTTCGCCCGCTGGCTCGGTCGCTTCGCCCGCGCCTGATCATTCCCCCTTCCTCTTGCTGCGTTCGCCGTACCCCTCCATCACCGTTGAGCCATGACCACTTCCATGCCTTCTCCTTCCCACCTGCAGCAGGCCAGTTCCGAGTACTGCCTCGAGCTGGAGAACGTTGGCATCAGTTACGGCGGCAGTGAGGCTGTGCGCGGGGTGTACATGAAGATCCCCCGCGGCAAGATCACGGCCTTCATCGGCCCTTCCGGCTGCGGCAAGAGCACGGTGCTCCGCTCGCTCAACCGGATGAACGATCTGATCGAAGGCTGCACGCTCAAGGGTCGTGTGATCTTCGATGGCCAGGATCTCTACGATCGCGATGTGGATCCGGTGGAGGTGCGCCGCCGCATCGGCATGGTGTTCCAGAAGCCGAATCCCTTCCCCAAGAGCATCTACGAGAACATCGCCTTCGGCGCCCGGATCAACGGCTACCGCGGCGATATGGATGAGCTGGTGGAGCGCTCCCTGCGCAAGGCCGCGATCTGGGATGAAACCAAGGACAAGCTCAAGGAGAGCGGTTACGCCCTCTCCGGCGGCCAGCAGCAGCGCCTCTGCATCGCCCGGGCGATCGCGATCGAACCGGAGGTGATCCTGATGGACGAGCCCTGCTCGGCCCTCGATCCGATCTCCACCCTGAAGATCGAGGAGATGATGCATGAGCTCAAGAAGAGCTACACGATCGTGATCGTGACCCACAACATGCAGCAGGCCTCGCGTGTGAGCGACAAGACCGCGTTCTTCAACATTGCCGGCACTGGCGAACCGGGCAAGATCATCGAGTACAACGACA
>JALQSY010000363.1 GCA_023264215.1 Candidatus Nanopelagicales bacterium | reverse complement strand
CCGTGAATGGCGTCGCCGCCATCGGCAGCGACCTGACCATCTGGAGCAACACGAACCTGGCACCAACGAATGGTCTTGCCGTTGTTCTGCTCTTCAGGGGTGAATTCGAGAACTTCACCAACCACGATGGGGCCAGAAATGTCTCCGCCGTGGATGTCTTCTTCTTCGAAACCAACCTTGACCAGGTCTGCTTGAACCTGCTCAGGAGTGATGTCAGTTGCGAGGTCGACGTATTCGCCGAGCCAACTCAGTGGGACGCGCATCAGACCACCATTCCAAACTGCTGGCTGAAGCGAACATCGCCTTCGACCATGTCGTGCATATCGCTGACGTCATTGCGGAACATGAGCGTGCGCTCCACTCCCACACCGAAAGCGAAACCGGAATACACCTCAGGATCAATGCCTGCCGAACGCAGAACATTGGGGTTCACCATGCCGCAGCCACCCCACTCGATCCAGCGAGCACCACCAGCGAAGGTGGGGTGCCAGACATCAAGCTCAGCTGAAGGCTCCGTGAAGGGGAAGTAGTTAGGGCGCAGACGAATCTTGGCACCTTCACCAAACATGATGCGAGCTGCGTGCTCGAGCGTTCCGCGAAGGTGAGCCATGGTCAAACCCTTATCCACGGCAAGACCTTCGACCTGAGTGAACACTGGGGTGTGGGTGGCATCGAGTTCGTCGGTGCGATACACGCGACCAGGAGCCAGCACATAGATAGGAACTTCGCGCTCGAGCATCGAGCGCACCTGTACGGGTGAGGTGTGGGTGCGCAGAACAAGGTGAGAATCAACAGGCTCTACGAAGAAGGTGTCCTGCATCGCGCGTGCAGGGTGATCTGCATCAAAGTTCAGAGCATCGAAGTTGAACCATTCACCCTCGAGTTCAGGACCTTCTGCAATTTCCCAACCCATGCCCACGAATGCATCACAGATACTTTCTTGCAACAGC
>JALQSY010000362.1 GCA_023264215.1 Candidatus Nanopelagicales bacterium | reverse complement strand
CGAAGAAAGTCCGCATCAAGCCGGGCAGGATGATGCCGTGGGTGTCGGCGACGTCGCGAGAGACGATAGACGAGCGCCCCTCGCCCATGGACGGAATGTCGACCTCGCCCTCGAAGAAGCGCAGCGCCCATTCGCGCACGCCTTCCCGGTCCGACCCGTCGAACAGGTCGGCGTCCTCGATTTGCGTCGAGACGATAGCCGCAAGGCGGTCTTTCGTCAGGGGCTTCGGCTTTGCCATTTACGTCCTCTCGAACGGGGGTCGGACCCGTTGCGGGGGTTACATTGCGCGGTTGGCGTCCATCTCTGCGGCCTGCTCTTGGCTCAAGCCCATGCCGGCGAGGATGGCCGGTGGGAGAGCGGCGAGAGACGCGACGCCGTACTTGCGCAGGATCTCGATCAGGCTGTCGTCGAAGACGACGTAGTTGCGGGAGCCTTGGCCGGAAGCGCGGGAGCCGGCGTCGAGGTACTTGATGCCGGGGATGCCAGATTCGCGAAGGGCTTGCGCCGCCGCTTGCCGGCTGCGCTCCGCGGGCACGTCGGCTGCGTGTGCGAGCCGCCTATGCACCTGGTCTCCTTTTAGCCTCTCATGGCTCGGTCTGGTTCCTATTCCTAGGTCCAAAAGAGACTGCCGAACTCGCTCGCTCTGCTCACTTACCGGCGCATCCCAGTCCAAGAACGCATCCGGGTCCGCGTTGATGCGGACCTCGTACAGACGACCAGGCGCTTTGCCTTGCGACAGCCGATCCCGATATTCCCGCGCCACGTCCTCGATTTCCGCAAAATACAGCCCGTGCCCACGCGCCTGCGCGCCCTCGCCCGTGTTTATATACTTCAGCGAGAATCGGTCGAAGTCGTGCGGCGAGCCGTGGTAGGCGCGGATGCCGGTTCGCACCGGAGGCAGAACTGCCATCGCCGGGATGACGTCCGTCACGCTGTTGAACGCGCCGAGCGCGTAATCAC
>JALQSY010000361.1 GCA_023264215.1 Candidatus Nanopelagicales bacterium | reverse complement strand
AGGAGTACTGCGTCAAGCAGTTCTGTCACACCCATGCCAGAGAGTGCAGATACGTCAACGAACATGACGTCTCCACCGTATTCTTCGGCAACCAGGTTGTATTCGGTCAGCTGCTGACGAACCTTTGCAGGGTTCGCATCTGGCTTGTCCACCTTGTTGACAGCAACAACGATGGGAACGCCAGCTGCCTGAGCGTGGTTCAGTGCCTCAATGGTCTGAGGCATGATGCCGTCATCTGCTGCGACCACGAGGATCGCGATGTCGGTAACCTGCGCACCACGAGCACGCATGGCGGTGAACGCCTCGTGACCGGGGGTGTCAATGAAGGTAATGAGACGGTCGACGCCTTCGTGGTTGGCGTGAACCTGGTATGCACCGATGTGCTGGGTGATTCCACCAGCTTCACCCGCGATGACGTTGGTCTTGCGGATGGCATCGAGCAAACGGGTCTTACCGTGGTCAACGTGACCCATCACGGTGACGACTGGAGGACGAATCTCGAGGTCTTCATCAGTTTCGTCCTCGAGCTCCTGCTCGAGGTCGATGTTGAAGGCGTCGAGGAGTTCCTTGTCTTCTTCCTCAGGCGAAACGATCTGGATCTTGAAGCCCAGTTCTTCACCGAGGATTTCGAATGTGGCCTCGTCGATGGACTCGGTAGCGGTTGCCATTTCACCCAGGTGGAACAGAACGGTCACCAAGTTACCGGGGGTTGCATTGATCTTGTCTGCGAAGTCAGCAATCGATGCACCGCGGCGAAGACGAATGACAGTGTTACCGTCACCACGAGGAACGCTTACGCCACCAAGCGAAGGTGCCTCGCGGAGTTCAAACTCTGCTCTTTTCGTTCTCTTCGACTTACGTGCCTTGGACTTTCCGCCGCCACGACCGAATGCACCAGCGGTTCCACCGCCGGGACCACGGCCACGACCGCCACCGCCACCTGCGGGGGGACGGTTAGGACCAAAACCGGGACGTGCGGGAGCGC
>JALQSY010000360.1 GCA_023264215.1 Candidatus Nanopelagicales bacterium | reverse complement strand
TTGATTCCGTTGGTCATCTTCACCCGAGATCAAAGCATCCTGGGAACCGACATCAACACAGGTATCACGACAACCTTGGCGGTTGTGGCATCTGTCTTCATCATTGGTTTGAATGCCGTACTGCTCTGGATCACCTTCACCGGCGGAATCTAGTTAAAGCACAAGGGCGCCAACCAAAAGGTTGACGCCCTTGAAGCGTGTAGTGCTTGAGACTACTTGAGAACGACGGTTGCGCCAGCCTCGGTGAGGGCAGCGTTAGCCTTGTCAGCGGTCTCCTTGTTTGCACCTTCGAGGATGGTTGCAGGTGCACCATCAACGAGAGCCTTTGCTTCACCAAGACCGAGGTTAGTAAGGGTACGAACCTCCTTGATAACAGCAATCTTGTTTGCACCAGCAGACTCGAGAACGACGTCAAAAGAGTCCTTCTCTTCTGCAGCGTCGCCGCCAGCAGCGCCACCAGCAGCAGGTGCGCCAGCAGCAGCAACAGCTACAGGAGCTGCAGCGGTGACCTCGAAGGTCTCCTCGAATGCCTTAACGAACTCGCTGAGCTCGATGAGTGAGAGCTCCTTGAAAGCCTCGATGAGCTGCTCAGTTGAGAGCTTTGCCATGATTTTCTCCTAATGTTTTTTCGTTTTAACCGAGAACTAGTAACGACTAGTTGCCGGACTCTTGCTTTGCACGCAGTGCGTCGACCGTGCGAACGGCCTTCGACAGTGGTGCGTTGAACAGGTATGCGGCACCGAAGAGAGAGGCCTTCGCAGCACCGGCAAACTTTGCCAGAAGTACTTCGCGGGACTCGAGATCGGCGAGCTTTCCAACCTCAACTGCGTCGAGAGGCTTACCGTCGAAGTAGCCGCCCTTCAAAATGAGCTGAGGGTTTGCCTTGGCAAAGGTACGCAGGGCCTTCGCAACAGCGACAGCGTCGCCGTGCACGAATGCGATAGCCGATGGGCCAGCAAGCTGGTCATCGAGACCGGTGATGCCAGC
>JALQSY010000035.1 GCA_023264215.1 Candidatus Nanopelagicales bacterium | reverse complement strand
CCGGCGGGATGTTCCAGTCGTTCGGCTCCAACATGCTCGGCAGCACGTTCGCGTGCGCCGACGATCCCAATGATCCGCCTGTCCTCGTCCACTGCGCGTGGAATGCCGGGTGCTTCGTCACCATCCGCTTCGGAGCCGACCAGGCCATTGCCACCGCGCTCGACGAGTTGAAGCCGCGCGCGCCCAAGCTCTTCTCGAGCCCGGGACCTGTGCCCGGCGTGGTCATGCAACTGATCCTGGACAGCATCGATCGGCAGCTCACGGGCCTGCAGACGCAGATCGCCCTCCTCGACGGCCAGATCATCGTCACCACGGAGCCCGGCCAACTGACCCAGCTGCAGCAGTTGCGCTCACCCATCGAGGCACTCGCCACGACGATCCCGGGATACGCCGAGAACGTCAGCGAGTCACTCGTCGGCACCGGCGAGATGCCGGGTGTCGATGCCGAGGGAGTACAGGCCCTGCAGACCTACTCCGCGTGCGTCAACGATGTCGTGCAGCGCATCGACAGCGCCGGCACGGATGTCCGAAGCGCCATCCAGGACTACCAGGGACAGGTGAGCACGGTGCAGGGCAACCGGATCAACCAGCTCACGCTGGTCTCGATCATCTTCCTGCCGATCACCTTCATCACCGGCTACTTCGGCATGAACTTCCAATGGCTCGTCAACTCCACCGAGTCCCCCGCCTCGTGGCTGCTCCTCGGACTGCTCCTGCCGATCGTGGCCGTCATGGTGTCCATCTGGCTGCTTCAGCGCAAGGGCTTCCAGATCGGTCGTGAGCGCGCTCGCCGATTCCACGTGCGCAGTCGCCCACAAGCGCCCCGCGCGACGGCCGCGCCACCCGGCCCGCCGCTGTCGGGACCATCCGCGGCACCCGCGAACACTGGCGCGTCGGCGGATGGGTCACCCGCGAACACTGGCGCGTCGGCGGATGGGCCACCCGCGAACCCCGCCGTCGCCGAATAGATGCCGATCCGCCGCGATCGTCAGGTCACGCGCGCCGTACGGGCGAACGAGGGATTTCTCGCGCGAAAAGCCTGATTCGCCTGTACGACGCGCGTGATACGCCGACGAACCGGCCAGCGCGCGAATCACCGACGCATCCCTCAGCGCGCGAGGCACCGGAATAGGGTGACCCGGTGCTGGCGACCTGGCAGGTGATTGCCCTCGCGGCACTTGCCGCAGGCTTCATCTCGCTGTGGGTGCGGCGCGCCTACGACACGCGAGCCGCCGCGGTCACCGCCGGCCTGTCGGCCGCGGCGCTCATCTGCCTGTGGCTCGCCTACGAGGTCGCCCCGGTCGAGCAGTGGCGCCGGGACAGCCTGCCCGTCGGGCTAGCGATCTTCGCCCTGCCGGCTGCGGTCGCGGTCGGGATCGCGCTCGTGCGGTCGCGACGCTCCGCGACGAGGGTGAGCGCGGCGTCGACCGCGTACCTCGTGGCCCTGTGGGCGACGCCGGCCGTCCTGCTGTACGTCTCCCAGCGCAAGCCGTTCGATGCCGACCTCGCCAATCTGCTGTGGTGGGCAGGGAGCTCCATCGCGATCTACGTCCTGGTGCCGGTCGTCTACGCGCGGTCATTCGGCCAGTCGGTGCGCGGCTATGGCCTGTCCGCGTCGTTCGTCCGCACCGAGGGGATCCTCATCGTGCTCATCGCACCGATCGCCCTCGCCATCGTGTGGCTCGCATCAGCAGACCAGCGCTTCCTCGACACCTATCCGTTCTACCAGGGCGACGGGTGGTCGCTGGTGGCCTTCGAGGCGGCGTACGGGGCTTCGTTCGTCGCGCTGGAGTTCTACTTCCGCGGGTTCCTCGTCTTCGCCGGACAACCGGTGCTCGGCATTCACGCCGTCCCCGTGATGGCCTTCTCCTACTGCCTGCTGCACCTGGGCAAGCCGCTGCCCGAGGCCGCGTCGAGTCTCATCGGCGGGCTCATCCTGGGGTACCTCGCCTTGCGACTGCGCTCGATCCTGGCGGGGGTCGTCGCGCACCTGACGATCGCCTGGGGTATGGACGCGTTCGTCCTCTCACGCTCCTAGTCCCCCGCCATCACCCGGCGGACGGCCGCGGGGAACCGGCCGGAGTGGCCGAGGTAGCCCGCGAGCGAGGCGGCATCCCCGCTCGCCGCATGGAGCAGGCCGAGAGCTGCACCCAGGGTGCGTGCACGGGAACGACGCGAGCCCCAATCCGGTAGCGCCTTCGCGGCTCGCGCCCGAGACCACACACGGGCGGTCGCACCGTCGGCGCTCGTCGACCAGCCCGCGAACTCAGCCGCGACGAGCGGGACGATCTCTCGCGCCAGGAGCACGCGCTGCACGTCCGAGCCGTCGCGCCACGCGCCGTAGTCGTCCTCACGCGTGGATGGCGCAGCGGGAGTGCCCTCCACGAGCAGCACATCGCCTCCGTCGTCCCCGCGTGCCATGAGCACGAGGACCATGCCCGTGGCACCCTCCAGAGCATCGGCGACGCGATACTGCGACAGGAGCCGTGCGGTGGGCTCGGGAAGGCTCTCGCGGTACTGCGCCAGCTCGGGGCCGAGATCGGGCGCGGCGGCCACCTCGGTCCCCCAGCGCTTGCTCACCCGATCGCGGCGAAGACGGGTGCCGGGAGCCACGAGTCGACCGACCGCCCCAGCGGCGGAGGCTCCCGCGGCGGGCTCGATCCCCTTGGCCAGTCGCCCGGACTGCCTCAGTGCCGCGGAGCGCGATGCGTGGAGCGGCTCCGCGGCGATCGTGCCAATCGCCTGCTGATAACCCTCCGCCATGGCCTCGGCGGCACGTCCGGTGAGGTCGTGGCGGCGAGCGAGCGCCAGCAGGTCCGCCTCCCAGGGACCGGGAAGCGCGTCGTCCACCTCGCGCGCGTCGACGATCGGACCGCGGGGCCCGTCGACCGCACCGAGCGAGTCGGAGCACATCCACACCACGTAGCCGCTGGCATCGGAGTCAAGGGCATCGACGAAGCCCACATCATCGCGTCGGGCGCGCGCCTGCGCGCGACGCTGCGCGCCGGTGATTGAGGGATCGGACTGCGGCGGATCGGCGTAGACGCGCCACGGGGTCACGACGCCACCGCATCGGCGGGAGGGGCTTCGTATCGTGCGGGCGGCGGCATGCGCATAGCCTCCCGGATCGCCGCGTGGACCGTGGGCGAGATCAGGTACGTCGAGTCCAGGTGCGCCGTGGCGGCGCCCGCGACCGCCGCGGTGATCCGGGAGAACGCGTTGGCCGGAGACGCCCAGCCCGCCGTCGGGGACAGGAAGACATCGCATGCGGCCGGGAAGCTCTCGCCAAGACCGCGTCCCGCGGGGACGGGGTCGAGCAGGTGCACGACGTTGAGCCAAGCGCCGACACGGTCGTAGGGAAACGCGAGGGGCTCGACGACGACGGCCGGCTGCGCGAGCGGGCTGCCGAGGGTGATGAGCAGATCGATCTCCACGCGCGGGTCGGCGAGCAGGTCCCACGCGACGATCGAGCCGAGCGAGTGGGCGACGACGACGCGAGGGCGCGGGGCGCGCCGGAGCGCCACCGACGCGCGGTGCAGGACAGCTGCCCGCCGGGACTCGTCATCGAGGTAGCGCCCGACCTGGTCGAGGCCGAAGACGGGCGTGCGCATGAGGTGCGTGAGGGGCAGGCGCTCGGCGATGTCGGAGGGATGGGGCAGCAGGGCCGGCCAGCGCAGCGTCGATGACTCCCCGACCGCGTCGATCATGCTGACCAGTCGCGCCTGCCGTGAGAGGTAGGACAGGCGGGCCTCGTCGCTCGGGGGGATCACCGGATGGGCGGTGCGACGGGCGTGGACCGATCCGGAGGTGGTCAGCACATCGTCGTACGCCGGAGCCACGTAGTCGACAGTGATGCCGCCCAGCGCCTCGCGCAGCGGATGCCACCACGACTCACGCGCCCCACCCACCCCATGGAGGTAGACCACGCTGCCGTGGGCGAGGGCGGGTGACATGCCTTGAGGGTACGGCCCATGACCGGCCGAGGGCCCGCGCGTCGGCTTGGGACGAGCTGGTGCGCGCCATCCGCCCGTCCCCGACGCTGAGGGCCCTGTCAGCGTCGTTAGCCATCGGAACTCGCGCCCTGACCGGGACGCGTGTGACTGCGCGGACTCTGTGTGATCAATGGTGGTCAAGTTTTTTGAAAATGTTCCGACACACCCTTGCGCGGGTTGCGCGGAGCGAATAGAACTGTCCTATCGCAAGGGAAACCGAGCGATCGGAGCAACGGAGATCGAGTCGCAAGACGAGATCGGAGGCAACTCCCCACCCCGGTGTCGCGGGGGGGACCGGAGTTTCGGGATCGGCTGAGGCGGCGCAAGCCGCGCTGGAGGCGCCCCGGCAACGGGTGCGACGGAGTAGGGGCGACACCCCTGACTTCCCCTCGCGGGGCCAGTAGGTGCGATCCGGGTCACTAAGCGGAATGGCTTTGCCGGACAGCTGGTGACCGAGCGAGACCCCTGGAACTCATACTTCCAGGGGTCTCGTCATTTATAGGCCAACACGGGCGGTCGATCGCGGAGCCACGCCGATCAGGCGTCGCGAAGAATGCCCTCGGCTGCCGCGAGCAGCGCGAATCCCTCGTCGATGCTCACCCGCGGTGACCACGCCAGCGCCGATCGCGTCTGCCGCTGATCGAACCAGTGGGCTGTGGCGAGCTGCTCCGCGAGGAACGCCGTCACAGGAGGGTCACCCTCGCGGCCCGTGCGCTCCCAGAGGCGCTCGAGCACCATGCCCCCCACGCGCGCGGCAGGGAAGGGAACACTGCGCGAGGGGCCCGGCGCGCCCGCAGCCTGCGCGATGCCCGTGAGCATCTCGCTCACGGTGCGCGGCTCGCCGTTGGACACCACGAACGCCCTACCCCTCACCTCGGGATGCTCCGCACGGTCGACCGCGGCGACGAGCGCGTCACCTGCATTGTCGATGTACGTCGTGTCGATGAGCGCTGCTCCACTGCCGATGAGCACCAGTCGTCCACTACGGGCCCGCTCGATGATGCGCGCCGTCAACTGCGTGTCACCCGGTCCCCACACCAGATGAGGCCGCACGACCGTCACGGCCATCCGCTCGTCGCGCACAGCGAGCACGCTCGCTTCGGCCAGCGCCTTGCTGCGCGAATAGTGTCCGTGAGCTCGCTCCGGATCAGCCGCCGCTGCCTGCGCCCCGACAAGGGCGAAGCCGGCATGCGCGACAGAGGGAGACGAGACGTGCACGAAGCGCCGGACGCCCGCGCGGCGCGCGGCTTCGATGATCTGTCTCGTTCCCCGCACGTTGATGCGCTCGAATTCCTCCCACCCGCCGGTGATCTCGACGCGGGCGGCCGCGTGCACGACGGCCGAGCAGCCGCTCAGGGCCTCGACGAGCGGGTCGATGTCACCGGCGACATCCGCCCGCAGGCTTCGCGCTCCCGCTGCGCGCAGGGACGCGGGAGCCTCGCTGCGCTGGATGGCGACTACGTCGTCGCCTCGGGCCAGGAGGGCTCGGGCGACAGCACTGCCGACGACCCCCGAGGCCCCGGTGACGGCGATGCGCTCACTCATCGCCGCGCTCACCCGCGAGGAACTCCGCCGCCTGACGGGCGATCCGGATCCGGTCGACCTTGGACCGGTGCCGGACATCGACCGGGAGCTCGCGCATGGTGAGCACTGCGGCGACCTCCAGGCCCGTCTCGTCCCGCACCGCCGCGCGTACGGCTCTGGTCATCTCGATGTCCGCGAGCCCGAGCGCGGGGCCGGGCGCGAGCAGCACCACCACGGGCACCTGCGTGCCCGCGGGGCCGACGCCGACCAGAGCAGCGAGGGGCACGCGGGCAGCGCGCTGAGCGGCGAGTTCGCCGGCGACCGGCGTGACGGGGCCCTGTGCGCACTGCAGCACGTGAGCGAGGCGACCCTCCACCCACAGTCGGCCCTCGTCGTCGAGGTGACCGACGTCGCCCGTCCGGTGCCACCCCGCAGGCCGGGCGGCACGATGCTGCGTCGCCCAGCGGCGGTCGTAGCGATCGCGCATCCAGTCGCAGCGCACGATGATCTCCCCGGTCGTCCCCGGGGTGCACCCGGGCTCGAGGGCCGGCACTCCGCTCGCGTCCAGCGCAGCGACCTGCACCTCGACGCCGGGCAGCGGGCGCCCGACGAGCACGCCTCGCCCGTGAGCCTCCCGCAGTTCGGCGAGCGTGACCTCGGTCAGCGGTAGCGCCTCCGTCATCCCGTAGGGGGTGGCGAGGTCGGCAGCGGGCATCAATCGCGATGCGCGCTCCAGGAGTTCGACCGGCACGGGCGCGCCGGCGACGAGCAGTGAGCGCACGTGCGCGAGGGCGCGACGCTCGTGCATGTCGAGGTGCTCGCCGGTGTCCACGACGGCGCGCAGGGCCGTGGGCGATGCCCAAGCGAAGGTGCCGCCGACCGCTGCGGCAGCGTCGGCGAATGCTCGAGCGGTGAGCGTGCTGGCGTCGGTGAGATCCATGTCGGGGATCGCAGACGGGATGCCCAGGGCGGGACCGAGCACGGACCACGGAGCGAACGCAGCGACGAGCGCGTCGTCGGGGCCGATGTCGTACGCCCGCCGGAGCGCATCGCGCAGGTGGGCAAGGCGGGCCTGGGTGTAGACCACCCCCTTGGCCGGTCCCGTCGCCCCCGACGTGAAGGCCACGAGCGCATCGGCGTCGCCTTCGGCAGGAAGCGGCAGGTCGGACCCGGCCAGGAATCCCCGCCCACGCCGCGCGACCTCCGCCAGCGAGGCGTCGGCTCCCAGGACCCGGGTGGCGGGGCCCGTGCGGCCGACGAGGATGCGCAGGCCGGGCAGGCCGAGGGTGCGGGCCAGTCCGAGCCCGGCGGGTATCCCGATGACGTGCGTGGCCTCGGCGGATCGCAGCGCTCGACGCATGCCGCGCACGCCCAGTCCGGAGTCCGCGACGACCACGACCGCGCCGATGCGCCAGGCGGCGTACACGCAGGCGATGAGATCGGCGCTGGGAGGCACGAGCATCGCGATGCGGTCTCCCGGGCGAACACCCATGTCGATCAGGCCGGCGGCGATCTCACGTGTGCGCGTCGCGAGCATCCGCCATCCCACGCGTCGATCCGAGCGCAGATCGGCCAGTGCCACCGTGTCGTCGCCGGAGCGCTGCTCGAGCTCATCACCGATCGGCGCCTCCATCACGGCGGACGCCCGAGTGTGCGGCCGCTCGCTCAGGACTCGCGCCTCGATCCACGCGATGACGTCGTCGCACCATTGCTCGGCGTCCTCCATGACCAGATGCCGAGCGCCCTCGTAGCGATGCACGTCCGCGTGGGGCATCCGCTCGCCGAGATCGCGAAGGTAGCGGTCGGAGAACACCGGGTCGTCGGACCCCCAGGCGAGGAGCACGGGCACGTCCAGCGCGCGAATGCCCTCGGCGATCGCATCGAGGGCGGGGGCACTCGGGTGGTCCGGGGCGAGGGGGATGTCGGCCACGAAGTCGCCGATCGATCGCCGACTGACCCGATCCGGGTAGGGAGCTCGGTAGGCGCGGGCGACATCGGGGGCCATGCCCCGCGACAGGGCGGTGGTGCCGCGCACGAACGTCGCCGTGCGACGCGTGACGGCGTCCAGCATGGGGCGTGATCTCGCGAGCCTGATCAGCGTCGGCGCGGGGGCGCCCTCGGGCTGGTGGACCGCGGTGTTGCCCAGAACGACCCCGGCGAGTTCGGCGCGGTGCGCCAGGGCCCATCCCAGGGAGACCGGCCCACCCCAGTCGTGGGCGACCGTGACGACTGGCCCGCTGACGGCCATGGCATCGGAGAGGGCCCCGAGGTCCGCGACGCGATCCGCGAGCCGGCGCATCGCAGCGCCCTCGGGCAGGCGGTCGGAGTACCCCATCCCGATCTGGTCCACCGCGATCACGCGCCAGTCGGCGGGAGCGAGCGCCAGCAGCCGCCGCCAGAGGTAGGACCACGTGGGATTGCCGTGTACCGCCAGCACGGTGAGGGAGGGCGTGCCCTGCGCGGGGCGCTCGAGCACGTGCATGCGCACGCCGTCCAGGTCCACGAATCGCGACCAGGCAGGGTCGAGCCCGGGCAGGTCAGGTGGGCGCGCACTCATCGCGGCGCGGGCTACCAGGAGATCTCGATGACGCTGGCGTTGAGGCCGGAGCCGATGCCCAGGCAGCCGACGCGATCGCCCTCGCGGAGTTCGTCGACCTGCAGGGCGAGCGTGAAGGGGATCGAGGCGGGACCGATGTTGCCGTAGCGCGGGAAGGTCATGGGGACGCGCGCGGAGTCGATGCCGAGGGCCGACGTGACGGCCTGGGTGTGGACGCTCGACACCTGGTGGATGACGTAGGTGTCCAGATCGGACCAGTCGAAGGTCTCGGCCGCCTCCTGTCACAGAGCCACGGAGAGCTCGAGCCCGGCCTCGAGCAGGGCCCGGGAGTCGGTGCGCATCTGGGTCATGTCTCCCACGCAGATGCGATGGTGCTGGGTCGCCGCCCGCGAGACGCCCCCGACGAAGCGATGGCCCTCCGGATGCTCGGTGGCCCGCCCCAGGACCATCGCCGCCCCGCCGGACCCCAGGGTCAGGGAGGCGAAGTTCTCGAAGATGTCAGCGACCGTCGTCTCAGGTCGCTGCAGGCGTTCGATGGTGCGCTCGTGAAGCCCACGCGAACCCTCGCCGTCGACGATCACGGCGTAGTCGATCTGCCCGGCGTCGATGAGCGTGCCGGCGAGGTGCATGCCGTTGACGAAGCCCAGGCAGGCGTTGGACAGATCGAAGTTCAGGCAGTGGGGTGCGAGCCCGAGCTGGTGATGCACGTCGACAGCCGCCGACGGCTCGAGATGCCCTCGGGACACCGACGTGTCGATGAGCAGCCCGATGCGCTCGGGCGCGACACCGGCATCGGCGATCGCCTTGGCTCCGGCCATTGCGGCAGCGTCGGCGAAGGTGACGTCCTCCGGCCACCACCGACGCTCGACGATGCCCGCCAGGCCCTCCAGCAGTCCTGGGCGCACATCCAGGCGCGCGTAGGTGTCGGCGAGGGCCTGGTCGATCTCCGCCGAGGTGACCACGATGGGCGCCTCGGCGACGCTGACGGACAAGACCGCGGTGTCCGTGAAACGGAAGGTGGCATTGCCGCCACCCGGGCGCTCGCTCATCGGATCCTTCCTGCAAGGGCACCAGTCTCACACGTGCCGCGGCCGAACGCCCGGTGCCCCTGGTCCTAGCCTTGCCCCATGGTGACGCGAGACCCCTCCGGCGCCCCCTGGTGGGCTGACGCCGCGATCTACCAGGTCTACCCCCGATCCTTCGCCGACGCCAATGGGGACGGCACCGGAGACTTGGTCGGGGTGGTCTCGCGGCTGCCCTACATCGCCGCCCTGGGCGTGGACGCTCTCTGGCTGTCGCCGTTCTACCCATCCCCCCAGCACGACTCCGGATACGACGTGAGCGACCCGCGCAATGTCGACCCGATGTACGGAAGCCTCGACGACGCTCGAGCGCTCATCGATGCCGCGCACGCGCGGGGCCTGCGCGTGATCGTCGATATCGTCCCGAACCACTTCTCGACCGAGCATCCATGGTTCGACGAGGCGATCTCAGCGGGACCGGGTTCGGACGCGCGGTCACGCTTCCACTTCCGCCCCGGTCGCGGCCCCCAGGGCGACGAGCCTCCGAACAACTGGCTGAGCCTGTTCACCGGGCCGGCGTGGACCCGCGTGACGGAGGCCGACGGCTCCCCAGGCGAGTGGTACCTCAACATGTTCGACTCGACCCAGGCCGACCTCAACTGGACGCATCCGGACGTCCGGGCCGACTTCATCCAGACCCTGCGCTTCTGGCTCGACCTGGGCGCGGATGGCTTCCGCGTGGATGTGGCGATGGGCATGGCCAAGGACATGACCTACGCCGATGCCGCCGACCCGGAGGCGGTGCTCGACGAGGTGCGGCTGGACCTGCCGTCGGACGGCCCACGCAGCGCAGACCTGTCGCACTACCTCGACCGAGACGAGGTCTTCGAGATCTTCCGCGAATGGCGAGCGGTGCTGGATTCCTACCCCGGCGATCGCATGGCCGTCGCCGAGGCGTGGGTGCCCTCCGAGCGCGCTCCCCTCTACGTTCGCCCCGACACGCTCCACCAGATCTTCACGTTCGACTTCCTCGCGGCGCCCTGGGACGCATCGCGACTGCGCTCGATCATCACCGACGCGATCGGCAATCTCGCCCCGGCACCTGTCACGTGGGCCTTGTGCAACCACGATTCGCCCCGCGTCGCGACGCGCCTCGGCGGAGGAGCCGAGGGGGTACGACGAGCTCGCGCGATGGCGCTGCTCGCCCAGGCGCTGCCGGGCTCCCTCTACGTCTACCAGGGCGAGGAGCTCGGTCTCGAAGACGCGGACATCCCACCGGATCGACGAGAGGATCCGGTGTGGTTCCGCTCCGGCGGCGAGCAGCTCGGCCGCGATGGCGCACGCGTACCCCTGCCCTGGGCCGGAGCCCAGCCCCCCTACGACTTCGGCGGGCACGACACCTGGCTGCCGCAGCCCGACACGTGGGCATCGCTCACCGTGGCGGCGCAGGAAGCCGATCCCTTCAGCACGCTCCACCTGTATCGGCGGGGGCTCTCGCTGCGCCGTGCCCACCCGGGACTCGCGTGGGGCCAGCCTCTGCAGTGGTGGGACCTGGGATCCGAGGCGGTCGCGTATCGCCGCGGAGACGGGTTCGCGTGCGTGGCAAACTGCGGGTCCACCCCCCTGTCGATCCCCGAGGGCACGATCCTGCTGTGCTCCGACGAACTCCCGGACCGCGGCGTGCTCCCACCGGGCACGACCGTCTGGCTGCAGACCTAGGCCGACAGGCGCTTGCGGTCGCCGTCCGGGTCGAAGACGTGGATCTTGTCCGCTCGCACGTGGACGCTGTCGCCGATGCGCACGGGAGTCGATCCGGGAGCCCTCGCGATCAGCGGGATGGCCGACCCATCGTCGGCTTTCGCATCGCCGTAGACGTAGGCATCCGCACCGAGCTCCTCCACGAGCGTCACCGCCATCGAGGTCCCGGAGTCGGCGATGTGCAGGTCCTCCGGACGCACGCCCAGCAGTGCTGAGCGCTTGCCCACGAGCTGGTCCACGATGGCGCGCTCGACGGGCACGGTCGCGTCACCGAGGCGCACGCCGCCGTCGACGATCGGCGTCTCGACGAGGTTCATCGACGGCGACCCGATGAAGGTCCCGACGAAGGCATTGGCGGGGGTCTCGTACAGCGCCCGCGGACTGTCTGCCTGCTGCAGCACCCCCAGGTTGAGGACGGCCACGCGATCGCCCATGGTCATCGCCTCGACCTGGTCGTGCGTGACGTAGACAGTCGTGGTCCCGAGCCGACGCTGCAGCGCCGCGATCTGAGTGCGCGTCTGCACGCGGAGCTTGGCGTCGAGATTGGACAGGGGCTCGTCCATGAGGAATGCCGCAGGCTCGCGCACGATCGCGCGCCCCATCGCGACTCGCTGGCGCTGTCCTCCCGACAGGGCCTTCGGCTTGCGCTCGAGGTAGGGAGTGAGATCGAGAAGTTCGGCGGCTTCGTCGACCCTCTTGGTGATCTCGGCCTTGGGTAGCTTCTGGATCTTGAGCGCGAAGGCCATGTTCTCGGCCACGCTCATGTGCGGGTACAGCGCGTAGTTCTGGAAGACCATGGCAATGTCGCGATCCTTCGCGGGAACGCGTGTCACATCGCGGTCAGCGATGAGGATCCGGCCGGAGGACACCGGCTCCAGTCCTGCGAGCATGCGCAGGGACGTCGACTTGCCGCAGCCCGAGGGGCCGACGAGCACGAGGAACTCCCCCGCGGCGATGTGCAGGTCCAGGTGGCTGACCGCAGCGACCTGGGTGCCCGGGTAGACCAGCGAGACGTCCTCGAACACCACTTCGCTCGCCACAGTGGTCCCTCCCCACGCATTCGCCAGCGGCCAGATCGTCACTCTAGACGTCGACACGATCACCGACAGCGCTTTCATGAAACGGGTCGCATTTCTGCACCGTTGCATCGACCATCGCGCTGTTGTCGTTTCGTTACTGCGGCAAAAGTCCGGTTCCCCTTGCCGAGATGGGACGGAGTCGACAAGATGGGAGCGTTTGCAGGCCGGATCACGCCCGGCCGTTCATCGACAAGGAGACGGCATGTCAGTACCTACTCGCCGTCGCGGTGTGGCCCTCCTCGTGGGCGCCAGTGCAGCTGCGCTGCTGCTGGCCGCGTGCGGAGGCTCGAGCACATCCGACGAGAGCACGTCCGCTGCTCCCGCCAGTTCATCCGCAGATTCGGGCGGGGAGACGAGTGCGGCGCCAGCGGCAGGCTGTGAGGCCTACGCGGCCTACGGCACGTTCGAGGGCGCCTCGGTCACCCTCTTCACCTCGATCCTTCCGCCCGAGCAGCAGAAGTTCGAGGCCGCCTGGGCCGAATTCGAGGAGTGCACGGGCATCGACATCGTGTACGAGGGTTCGGATCAGTTCGAGGCCCAGCTGCCCACCCGCATCGCCGGTGGCAACGCACCCGACCTCGCCTTCATCCCCCAGCCCGGTCTGCTGGCCAAGCTCGTCGAGACCGGCGGCCCGATCGCCGCTCCGGACTCGGTGACCGCCCTTGTCGATCAGTACTGGAACCCCGCGTGGAAGGCCTACGGCACCGTCGACGGCACCTTCTACGCCGCACCGCTGGGCTCCAACATGAAGTCCTTCGTGTGGTACTCCCCCAAGGTCTTCGCGGAGAAGGGCTACGCCGTCCCCACCACGTGGGATGAGCTCTTCGCCCTGTCCGATCATATGGTTGCCGACGGCGTCACGCCCTGGTGCGGCGGCATCGAGTCCGGTGGCGCCACCGGCTGGCCCGCGACCGACTGGCTCGAGCAGATCATGCTGCGCATGTAC
>JALQSY010000359.1 GCA_023264215.1 Candidatus Nanopelagicales bacterium | reverse complement strand
AGCAAATGTCGGGACGTTGGAAGATCAAGCACCCAGATATGGCTGTGCTAGCTGCCAAGGCGAAGGATGTCATTGGCAATCGTGCAGTGACCTATGAATGGGTTCCACGTCTGCAAAATGCTCTGGCAGACGCTGCCGCGAACAAGTCCATGGACTTGCGCGAATCTTTCGAGGCTTAGCCAGTTCAGTGTGACCGCTCTAGACTTGTTCTGAATGGGTCGGCAAGACGGTCGCGTTACTGGGGTTTACTCCAGTACCGAGGAACGTCCGGGCTCCACAGAGTAGGGCGGTGGGTAATTCCCACCCGGGGTAACCCGCGAGAACAGTGCAACAGAAAGTAAACCGCCTCCGGTTCGCCGGCGGTAAGGATGAAACGGTGGTGTAAGAGACCACCAGCAGTCTGGGTGACCAGATTGGCTAGGTAAACCTCGCCCGGAGCAAGGTCAGACAGAGAACGGTGAAGCTACTCGCTGAGTTCTCGGGTAGACCGCTAGAGAATTGCGGCAACGTAATTCCGAGATAGATGGCCGTCACGCGAAAGCGGACAGAACCCGGCGTAATAGCCGGCCCATTCACTTACTCCAGATCGAACGCCAGGCGTGCGGCACCCATGATGCCAGCCTTGTTGAAGAGCTTCGCGGGAACGATGGGGGTGCGCAGCTCCAACAGAGGTAAGAACTTCTCGTGGCTCTTGGAGACACCGCCACCCACAATGAAGAGCTCAGGGGAGAAGAGCATCTCAACGTGGCTGTAGTAGCGCTGGAGGCGCTTGGCCCACTCGGGGTAGCTCAAGCCTTCACGCTCGCGCACAACGCCCGAGGCGCGCTTTTCCGCGTCGAAGCCATCAATCTCGAGGTGACCGAGCTCGGCGTTAGGAATGAGTACGCCGTCATAGATCATGGCGGCGCCAATGCCGGTGCCCAAGGTGGTCATGATGACCAAGCCCTTTTGATCTTTGGCTGCGCCATAGGTTACTTCGGCATAACC
>JALQSY010000358.1 GCA_023264215.1 Candidatus Nanopelagicales bacterium | reverse complement strand
GATCCGGTGCGCAGTTGAGTTTGGAGTACGCGGTCCTCGGGCTACAGAACCCGGACTATCAACCCGAGCCGTGGCAGCCGGCTGATTCGGTTGCCTGGTTGAAGGCTCTCGCGTGGGATCTGCGCGGCAACATGACCGACGAGATCTACCGCGTGGTGCTCGCATCGGCGACATCGGTGGACCAGGCCGAGCAGGTCTTCCCGCCCTACCCCTACGACCGGCACCGCCCGATCGTCGAGGGCGGCACCGTCGGTGACGGTGGATTCGAGCCCGCGGTCACGGCGACGGCCGCCGCCGCGGCGATGCGCGTCGACCCGGGCGAGGTGGACGGGATCGCCGACACCCTGCAGGGCGTGCTGGCCGCGGCCAACCTGCTCGATCGCTGGCTCGGCCCCGACGGCAAGGGCATCGGCTCCAACTCCTGGGCGGTCGACGGGCGCTACACGACGACCGGCAAGCCGATCCTCGCCAACGATCCGCACCTCGCTCCCAGCATGCCGAGCCTGTGGTACCAGGCGCAGCTGCGCTGCCGCGACGTCACGCCGGCGTGCCCTGTCGCCGTCGGCGGCTGGACCATGGCCGGCCTGCCCGGTGTATTCATCGGCCACACCGATCGCTTCGCGTGGGGGTTCACCAACACCGGCCCCGATGTCACCGATCTCGTGCTCACCAAGGTCGAGGGGGATGCCTACGAGTACGACGGCGAGCTCGTCCCGCTCGAGGTGCGCACCGAGCGCATCCAGGTTGCCGGTGGCGAACCGGTCGACATCACGATCCGCTCCACCGAGTCCGGCCCGATCATCTCCGACGTGCTCGAGGCGGGGGAGAGCTACGCCACGATCGGCGCGCAGGCACCCGTGCCCGCTCCGGGCTACGCCGAGGTCGGGGATCCGGGAAGCGACTACGCCGTCGCGCTGCGGTGGACCGCCCTGCAACCGGGCACGACGTTCGATGCGTTCGCCCTGCTCAACAGCGCGCAGGACTTCAGCG
>JALQSY010000357.1:337-1020 GCA_023264215.1 Candidatus Nanopelagicales bacterium | reverse complement strand
TCCCCCGCAACCGCCGCCAGTATCACTCCCGAGCGCCGCCTTGTGACCGAGATTCCCGGGCCGAACTCCAAAGCCCTCCACGATCGTCGCGTCAAGGTGGTTTCACAGGGTGTGGCTGAGACCTTCCCGATCTATATCGACCGCGCCCACGACGCGATCATCGTCGACGTCGATGGCAACCAGTTCATTGATTTCACGGGTGGAATCGGTGTGACCACCGTCGGTCACACCAACGACGCCCTCGTCGAAGCGGTGCGCGACCAGGTCGGCAAAGTCACCCACACCCTTTTTGCCCTTGTTGGCTACGAGTCCTACATCCGCGCGGCCGAACTGCTTGCCCAGCACACACCGGGTGACTTCGCCAAGAAGAGCGTGTTTGTGAACTCCGGTGCGGAAGCGGTGGAAAACGCCGTCAAGATTGCGCGCAAATACACCGGTCGCTCAGAAGTTGCCGTGTTGCACCACGGCTATCACGGCCGCACCAACCTGACCGCATCGATGAACTACAACATGCACCCCTACGGAACCGGCTTCGGCCCCCTCGCCGGATCCGTGCACCACGCCCCAAACTCTTCGCCCTTCCACGACGGACTAAGCGGGCAAGAGGCCGCTAAGCGCACGATCACCCACCTGGAGAAGCGCGTGGGCGCGAGCCAGATCGCGTGCCTCGTGGTCGAGCCAAT
>JALQSY010000357.1:0-327 GCA_023264215.1 Candidatus Nanopelagicales bacterium | reverse complement strand
GAGGGCTATTTGAACGCTCTGGTCGAATGGTGCAATGCCAACGGCATCGTCTACGTCTCCGACGAGGTCCAAAGCGGCATGGTTCGCTCTGGCGCCTACTTCGCCTCAGAGCACTTCGGCATTGTCCCTGACCTCACCACCTCCGCAAAGGGCATCGGCGGTGGTCTACCTATCGCTGCAGTCACCGGACGCGCCGAGATTATGGATGCGAGCCACCCCGGCGGCTTGGGCGGAACTTTCGGAGGAAACCCAGTTTCCGCCGCGGCAGTGGTCGCGGTCTTTGACGATGTCGAGCGTCGAGACCTCATCGGAGAAGCCAAGCGGATT
>JALQSY010000356.1 GCA_023264215.1 Candidatus Nanopelagicales bacterium | reverse complement strand
ATCAGTCAAGACAGGGGAAGGCTCAGCCATTAGGACCCACCGGAATTGCCGTCGACGGGTGCAGGAGCGGGTGCAGGTGCAGGGGCGGGTGCAGGTGCCGGGGCTGGGGCCGGGGCCGCTACTGGGGCTGGTGCGGGCGTCGCTACTGGGGCTGGTGCGGGCGTCGCTGCGGGGGTGACGCTCCGAGATGAGCGCGCGGACACTACGCGCTGAGCCTCGTCGAGGGCAAGGGCGTACTCTTCTTGGAGCGATTGAACTTCAGCGAGAGCTGCGTCCACTTGTGCCTGCTGTGCCGCAGTAATGTCGGCCACTTGCATCGCAACTGCCTCTCTGACTCTGGCATCCTCGGCAGCCTTCGCCTGCTCTTGCTGAAGTTGGGCAAGGCCTGCTTCATCTGCCAAGTAACCGGCCATTCCAAACATCGCCGTTGAGCTGAGTGCCGTCACGGCCTGAAGCGTGAAGAACGCAGTGGGTCTCTTAGTCATCGTCGTCGTCGTGATCGTCATCGTCATCGTCATCATCATCGTGATCGTCGTCGTGATCGTCATCATCGTCGTCGTGATCGTCATCGTCGTCGTCCTCGTAGTAGGCCGAACCACTAGAGGTCGCGTCGACGGGAGCTGGGGCAGGGGCTGGTGGAGTGACGACAGGTTCCGGGGCTGGGGCGACCGCCGCTGTGGGAGGAGGAGACACTACCTGCGCATCTGCCGGAGTAGCTGAATCTGCTGGAAGCACCTCGTCCACAGGGACAGGGCTCTCCACGCTGGAAGTGTCGAGGTTCAATCCTGGGGTTGGGGTTTCATCCGTGTTCAAGAGGGTGTTGCTGGCATCCAGCAGCGCCGACGAGTCCTGCTGCACCAGAGACTGCGTGTTTGCTACGACAGCGACCGAGCCGGTGCTGAGGATTCCGATAATTCCTAATCCAATGAATGCGTTATTTGCCATATCTCGAGAGTACGAACCTGTTTCCCAGGAAAGAGCCGACCTTTTTCCAAGAAACGTCCAAGATTGTGGCCTGAATCGGTTTACGGGAT
>JALQSY010000355.1 GCA_023264215.1 Candidatus Nanopelagicales bacterium | reverse complement strand
AGCCGCTGCCCGAGGACGACCTGCGCGGGCACGCGCTCCTCGCGGAGCAGATCGCCACGCCCGTGTGCCTGGACGAGTCGATCATCTCGGTCGCGACTGCTGACACCGCGATCGCCTTCGGTGCCACGAGTGTCATCAACATCAAGCCGGGCCGGGTCGGCGGCTACCTCGAGGCGAAGGCGATCCACGACCTGTGCCTGGAGCGCGGGATCCCGGTGTGGTGCGGCGGCATGCTCGAGACCGGGATCGGGCGGGCGGCCAATGTCGCGCTCGCAGCACTGCCGGGCTTCACGCTGCCCGGTGACACCAGCGCCTCGAGTCGATACTTCGCGACTGACATCACTGAGCCGTTCGTGCTCGACGACGGTCGCCTGCGCGTGCCGACCGCTCCCGGCATCGGCGTGGACCCCATCCCCGCCCTGCTGGCGGAGTTCAGCACCTGGTCCGCGGTCATCGACCCGCGTGCAGGTCGTTGAGTGGCGACTTATCGCACGCGACATGCCGTTCGCTGGTGCGATAACCCGCCACTCAACGAACTAGGGGGTGTGCGCCGCGAGGTCGGCGGCCTCGATCTGGGGCACCGGGAAGGTGCGCACCTCGCCCGTGACGCGATCGACGGCCGTGAGCACGCCGGCCTGCAGGCGCAAGGGATCGATCAGGCCCTCGTGGCCGGCGAAGCAGATGCGCACCGGGGTCTCGCTGGAGATCGCCTTGCGCAGGACGGCGAGGGTGTCCGCGACGGGCATGGGCTCGAGTACACCGTCGGCCATCGGGACCGCGGGCGGCGTCGGGGCCCCTCCGCGCAGGGTCGCGATCGCGGCCCGGATCAGCGCGGGCTGGGCATCGCGGCGCACCACCGGGGACGAGGCGGCACGCGGCGCCCGAGCTCGTCGACGCGGCGGCAGGGCGACCTGGCCGTCGGGTGTCTCCGCGACCGGATGCAGGCCGAGGTCGCGCAGGATGGCAATGGCGTCCTCGATGCGCCCGGACACGGTGACGACGGTGGGGGCCGCGCGCACGCAGCCGAGAGCAGCGGACCGCGGGTCGGCC
>JALQSY010000354.1 GCA_023264215.1 Candidatus Nanopelagicales bacterium | reverse complement strand
GACGGGCTGGGACTGGTGGCAGGCCGCGACGCGCTACCTGCCGTCGTATCCCGCGGGACCGAAGAGCGATGAATGGGGCGGTGCCGGAGGCCTTCCGTACGACGGCCTCAAGGCGTACCTCGCGAGCATCCGCGCCTATCTCTACACCGGCACGTTCCCTGCCTCGTACACGCTCGGCCTTCTCGAAGCGATGATGGTCGGCGTCCCCATCGTCGCCGCGGGGCCGAAGCGGTGGGGCCGCGACTTCTCCGGCCTGCCGTACGGCTCGGCGCTGTACGAGGCGCACGAGCTGGTGCCGCTCTGGTCGGACGACCCGTACCAGGCGTCGCAGATGCTGAACCGCCTGCTACACGATGCCGACTGGGCGAAGGCGATCTCGGTGCGGCAGCAGGAGGTCGCGCTCGCGATGTTCTCCCTCGACAAGGTCAAGGCCGACTGGAAGGAGTTCCTCGGATGAGGGTGCTTGCCGACTTCCACCATCACGCGCTCGCCGAGTCGCTGCTCATGCTCTTCGAGGATCGCTACGGCTGCGACGTCTACTTCCCCTACTCGATGGACTGGTTCGACGAGGAGGTCTGGCAGTTCGAGCGGGCGTGGCACGGCGACAAGGTCGCTCGGCAGTACCTTGAGGGCATCTGGGCTGGCGCTACGCCCAACGAGGACGGCGGCATCATGCGCGTCGACCCACGGCATCCGGGGCGCTATCAGCACGGGCTGACGCTCGCCGCGGCGAGGACGATGCATTGGGATCTCGTGATCTCGTCCCTGCCCCATAACGACCCGGGCTTCCGCCGCTTCGCAGACCTCGCGGGCGCGAAGATGATCGTGCAGGTCGGCAACCATATGCAGGACAGCCTATGGGGCGCAGCCGACTACATCCTCGCCTCGTCGACGCTTCCCGGCCATACGTCGCCGGATGAGTGGGGCCGGCCGTTCGTCTGGAACGGCAAGCCGACCATCATCTATCACCAGGAGTTCGCGCTCGACATCTTCCGCCAGCGGCTGCCGGAGAAGGGCCGCGAGGTCGCGTCGTGGGTCAACTGCTTTCCCGAGACACCCGTCTACCCTGCCTTCCGCGAG
>JALQSY010000353.1 GCA_023264215.1 Candidatus Nanopelagicales bacterium | reverse complement strand
GACCACTCAGCAGCAACAAGCAGCCGACATGGCCCAGGCACAGCTGGCGCAGCAGCAGACCCAGTACCAGGAACAGAAGGCCACAATGGAGAAGGCTGCAGCCGAGCAGGCCGCAGCACTCGAGGCCGAGCGTCGCAAGGTAGCCGAGCGTGAGTCATCCCAGATGACCGCGCGCCGCCGCTCTGGTCGCCGCTCGCTGTTGTCAAGCGCTCGCATGAATGCAGAGGTCGGCCTGTCCGGGTTAACCCAACAAGACGCGAACGCGCCAAAGACTTTATTGGGGGCCTAAATGGCTTATGACTTCTCCGCTGTAGTCAATCAAATGCGCAGCGCTGGCATCTCTCAAGATGAGATCGATGCCTTTTTGCGCGAGCAGGAACGGGTGGACCGCGAGTTTAACCAGCAGTTCACCTCGACCAAGAGTGCGGCAGATACAGCGTTTAAGACCGCGCAAGAAGAGATCGCCGCCATGTTCTCAAAAGAGCAGGAGATGCTAAAGCAGCAGACCGCTGAGTTTGAGGCATCGCAAAAAGCCGCACAGCAAAGAGCCGCCGAGGTCGCCGCTCAAGCTGCCGCGCAGCAAGAGCTGATCGCCAAGCAGAAAGCTGAATCCGAGGCCGCGTTTGAGGCGCAGACCCTGCTCAACAGACAGCGCACAGAGGAAGTGCAGCGCGAGTCTGGCGAGCGAATCGCTGGCCGCCGTCGCGCACGCCGCTCATCGGGCAACCGCTTAGACGCAACCATTAACGCCGCTGCGTTGCCAGGCTCGCAGAAGGTCCCCACGCTGGGTTTGCAGCCGGGCGTGCAAGCTGGCGGTGGTGTATTGGGTGAATCTCAAAAGCTGGGGGTGGGTGGATGAACACGAAGAAAATCGAAAAGGTCATGCACGAATACAAGACCGGCGAGCTGCGCTCCAGCTCTGGCGAGAAAGTCACCAAGCGCAAGCAGGCCGTTGCGATTGCGCTTTCTGAGCAGCGCCGCGCCCGCAAGGGCGGTTTGATGAAGGGCATGCAGTGAGCAAATACAAAGACCCCGAAGGTGGGTTGACTGAAGCTGGCCGCCGCAAATTTGAGGCGTCTGGCGAAAGCAAGAACCTGCAACCAGGCGTGAAGGACAGCAGCCCATCTGGGCA
>JALQSY010000352.1 GCA_023264215.1 Candidatus Nanopelagicales bacterium | reverse complement strand
GACGGCGGCGGCGGGGGCGACGGACACCGCCTCGCGATCGGCGGATGCGACGGCGATGCCGCCGACGAAGGCGAGGGAGGTGACGACGAGACCGATGAGTGCGCGCTTCATGTGAGCACGCTAGACGAGCGGGCGGGTCAGCCGCCGATGATCTGGTCGGATCCGGTGAGGACGCGCAGGCGGATCACCGGCTCGCTCCACAGCACTCGCTCGTAGACATTGGTGAAGCCGGTGTCCGGGGGCAGCGGGCCGGTGCCAACGATCTCGACCGTGATGATGCCGTTGGCGGGGGTCACGCCCACCAGGTCGTACGTCGATCCCTCGAGCCAGGCCTCCGCCGCGCGGGTGGCGCGCTGGGTCTCCACGATGCCGATCACGCTCTGGGTGGACGTGACCGCGAGGGTGATGACCAGGAATGCGAGCGCGCCCATCACGATGAGGAGCGGTCGGCGTACCGAGCGTCGATCATGTCTCGCGGCGTGGCGATAGCCGGCGAGGCTGAAGACGAATATCGCGCAGATGATCATCGCGACGGCGTTGGCGGCGAAGAGCAGGAAGGCGCCCCAGGCCTGGTCCCAGCCACCCTGCGACAGGCAGATGCCGACGACCGACAGCGGCGGGACGAGGCTGATGGCGATGGCGACGCCGGGCAGCACGCCGGAGAGGTCGCTGCGGGTCGTGGCGTAGGCCCCGACGAGCCCGGTCGCGATGGCGACCGACAGGTCGAGCAGTCCGGGTGACGTGCGCCCGGTGATCTGCCCGTTGACGGCGAGGTTGACCGGTATGTGCAGCAGCGCGGTGAAGATCCACGGCAGCCCGACGACGATGCCGATGGAGGCGAGCAGGATCATCCCCGAGCGCGCGATCTGGGCCGGCCTCGTCGTGACGATCGCCAGGCCGATCGCCTGGATCGGGGTCGCGAGCGGGGCGACGATCATGGCGCCGATCACCGTCGCGGTGGAGTCGGTGAGGATGCCCCCGGTCGCGATGGCCGTGGACAGCACGAGGAGCACGCCGTAGCGGATGAGCTTGTCGTTGCCGTCCTCGCGCGTGCGCAGGAAGAGCTGATCGCTGACGTCGGGCAGCGGTGTGACCTTGCGCCCACCGTCGAAGAAGACGTCGGTCAGGTTGGCCACCGCTT
>JALQSY010000351.1 GCA_023264215.1 Candidatus Nanopelagicales bacterium | reverse complement strand
GCCCGCTTGGCGAGGACCGAGGCTGGCCACTTGGCGAGGTTCATTCCACCGAGGACGAAGTTGGGCGGGAAGCCGTAGCCGGCCAGCACGCGCCGCAGGACGAGCGGATCGAGGTAGGAGCGATGGTTGGGCAGGAAGACCAAGGAGTGCTTGAGCCCGAGCTCGCGAATGTGTCGGAGTCGGTCCGTAGACGCATCGATCGAATACGAGCGAGAGAGCCACGCGCCGAAGCGATCCCAGGCCTGACTGCTCTTGGGCTCGACGGTCGCCACCATCTCGTCGAGGCAACGTCGCGCATCCGCAGCGATGTCTTCCGGGGTACGCCCGGTCTGCTCGGACAGCGCAGCAACCCTCGCCGCGAACTCCGGCGAGGCGGCGATATCGGCCGCGGTCAACTGCATGGTCGCCCTCCCCGGCTGAAGCCTAGGCCGGGAAGACGGCCCGGCGTGCCGGATCGGCGAGGTCGCTAGCGGACCTCGCTCACCCCGGGCACGCCGTCGGCGACGACGACCGTCTTGTCCGAACGCGGCTTGCCCTCCGTGGTCGTGGGCAGGTTGTTGGCCTGGCAGACACGGAAGGTTGCGGCATCGGACTCGGCCGTCACCTCGTGCAGGACATAACCGTTGCCGAGCAACTCGCCATACGCGGCCCAGGGGGTCTTGGCCAGCGTGGGCGGACCAGCGGCAGCGACGACACCACCCTCGCCGAAGAAGGTCGGCGAAGAGATGGCTCCAGCGGCGATCTCCGCAGCGACTGCCGGCTTGTCCCAGGTCACGGTCGCAGCGATGCACTCCGCCATCGACGAGAAGTCCTGCGGGTCGGGCCACTCGGCGAGGACGTCGAAGGCCAGATTGCAGTGGAAGTCACCGGTGAGGATCACCGGATTGCGCACCTGGTTCGACGTGATGGCCGTCGTCAGTCGATCACGGGCAGCCCAGTAGCCGTCCCAAGAGTCATAGTTGTAGAGCCCGTCGACGGGGAACCCGAGGCCCACAGAACCGTTGATGTCGGAGAAGACGGTCTGCTGAGCCAGGAATGTCCACTTCGCGGTCGAGTCGGCGAGGCGATCGGAGACCCAGGCCTCCTGGTTGCGACCGAGCATCGTCGAGCGCGGATCGGTCATTCCCTTGACCCACTTGCCGAA
>JALQSY010000350.1 GCA_023264215.1 Candidatus Nanopelagicales bacterium | reverse complement strand
CCGATCGTGAGCGCGATTTCCGGCGCTTGAGACGGTGACGCTATTCAAGCGCAAGATGGACTGGGTGCTTTAGGCACCGACCGACACCCCCACGAGCGGGTCCAACCCCCGCCGAGAGGACATCCATGGCACGCAAGCCCAAGCCGTTGACCGACGAGGAACTCGCCTCGATCGTCGACGGCCAGATCCAAGACGCAGACCTGTACGAGAGCGGCAACGTCAGCAGTGACGGCTTGCCCCTTCGTGAATGGGCGCTGCGCTTCATGGAAGGCGAGGTGGACCTCCCGAGCATGGGGGAAGGCCGCTCGTCCGTCGTCTCGCGTGACATCTCCGACACCCACGGCATCCTCCTGCCGGGGCTGATGCGCACGTTCTTCGCCTCGGGGAACGTGGTCGAGTACGAGCCCACCAAGACCGCGCACGAAGCCTATGCCGACCTCGCCACCCGCTACGTCAACTGGGTCGTGATGCGCGAGGGCGAAGGATACCGCGAGTTCCGCAACGCCTTCCACGACGGGCTGCTTCTCGGCAACGGCATCATCAAGCACTGGTGGGACGACACCCCGGATTACGAGGTCGACGAGTTCACCGGCCTCGACGAGGAAGGCTACGCCCTCATCCTCGCCGAGATGGGGCCGGACGACGAGATCCTCGAACACGAGGAATACCCCGACCCGGGAGCCCTGGCGGCGATGGGCATCGAGCCGGTCGAGGACGGCGAGCCCGACGAGGCGACGGGCGCGGTCGACGACGATGCGACCGGCGAGGAGCTGGTAGACGGGCCTGACGACGCCGTAGAGGCGGATGACGGAGACGACGAACCCGACGAGGGGTCGGGCGCTCCGATGCCGCCCATGCCGCCTCCCCAGGCGATGCAGGCCCCGCAGTCTCCGATGCCCGCTCCGATGCCGGGCATGGACCCGGCGATGGGCCAGCCCGCGCCGATGCAGGCGCTCATGGGTGCGCTCGGCGGCATGGGCCAGCCGGGCATGATGCAGCCGATGGAGCCGCCCGCTCCGCCGATGCTGCACGACCTCAAGATCCGCCGCCTCGTGCGCGACGGCAAGCTGTGCCTCGTGTGCATCCCGAGCGAAGAGTTCATCATCGAGCGCGGCGCGCGGTGCATCGACGAGACGGTGCGGTTCTGCGCCCA
>JALQSY010000034.1:1685-13230 GCA_023264215.1 Candidatus Nanopelagicales bacterium | reverse complement strand
CGAACTGCGCGAGGTCGTGCGCGGGCTGGCCGAGGACAAGATCGCGCCGCGCGCTGCGGAGATCGACGAGACGGGCGAGTTCCCGTACGACGTATACGACGCGCTCGTGGCATCGGGGCTGCACGCCCTGCACATCCCCGAGGAGTACGGCGGGCAGGGTGGCGATGCGCTCGCGGTCTGCCTGGTGATCGAGGAGGTGGCGAGGGTCTGCGCATCGAGCTCGCTGATCCCCGCGGGCAGCAAGCTCGGGACGATGCCGCTGATGATCGCCGGCGATACCGACCTGCTTCGCCGCTACCTGCCTCCCGTTGCCACCGGGGAGGCGATGTTCGCGTACTGCCTGTCCGAGCGCGAGTCCGGAAGCGACTCGGCTGCCATGAAGACGCGTGCGGTCCGCGACGGCGACGACTGGATCCTCAACGGGCAGAAGAGCTGGATCACAGGGGCGGGTGTCGCGCAGTACTACACCGTGCTGGCCAAGACCGATCCCGATGCGGGGGCGAAGGGAATCTCCGCCTTCGTGGTCCATCGCGACGACGAGGGCGTGTCGTTCGGCGCCCCGGAGCGCAAGCTCGGCATCCACGGCTCACCGACTCGCGAGGTGCTCTTCGACCAGGTCCGGATCCCCGGTGACCGCATGATCGGCGAGCCCGGCACGGGATTCCGCACGGCCATGACGACGCTCGATCACACGAGGATCACGATCGGCGCCCAGGCCCTGGGCATCGCCCAGGGCGCCCTCGACGCGGCCGTCGACTACGCCAAGGAGCGCGAGCAGTTCGGCAAGACGATCGGCTCGTTCCAGGGGATCCAGTTCATGCTCGCGGACATGGCGATGAAGTTGGAGGCTGCACGCTCGCTGGTCTACCGTGCCGCCGCCAAGAGCGAGCGGGGTGACGCTGACCTGTCGTTCTTCGGTGCGGCAGCCAAGGCCTACGCGTCCGATGTCGCGATGGAGGTCACCATCGACGCGGTGCAGGTCTTCGGCGGCAACGGCTACACGCGGGACTACCCGGTCGAGCGCTACATGCGCGATGCCAAGATCACCCAGATCTACGAGGGAACCAACGAGATCCAGCGGCTCGTCATGGCTCGCTCGCTCCTGCGCGGCTGACATGCCACTCGATCCTGTGCTGGCGCAGCACCCCGACCAGGCCGTGCCGACGGAGCAGTCCCGGGTGACGCTGGCTCGCGTGATGGGGGTCATGGACGCCAACAACTACGGGGATGTCCATGGCGGCGTGATCATGCGCGCCGTCGACGAGGCCGGGGCGGTCGCAGCGATGCGCCACTCCGGGGGACCGGCCGTGACGGCGTTCATGGACCAGATGGCCTTCCTCGAGCCGGTGAAGCTCGGCGATCTCCTGACGACCTATGCACAGGTCAATTGGAGCGGCCGGACGAGCATGGAGGTCGGCGTTCGCGTCACCGTGCAGCGCACCGGAGTCGAGGGTGAGATCCATGTCTCGAGCGCCCACCTGGTCTTCGTCGCGATCGACGAGGAGGGCAAGCCACGCCCCGTGCCCCCGGTGATCCCGGAGACCGAGCGCGATCGCCTGCGCTACCAGGAAGCGGAGATCCGACGCTCCACTCGCCTGGAGCGGCGTGAAGCGATCAGGCGCCTGCGGGAGCAGGGCCTGGAGCACTAGCCGCGCGCGCCGCGGATGAAGCCCGCTCCCCAGGACGCGTGCATGGTGGCGAAGACCGCCGGCAGCCATCGCGCCGACGTGCGGGAGAGCCCCCGTGAGGCACGCGCGCTCGCGGCGAGAGTGGCGACCGCGTAGCCCAGGGGTGCGGCGAAGCCCAGCAGCAGCGGCCGGGAGCCCGTGGCAAGGCCGATGACGCCTATCGCGGTGCCGCCCACGACCGCGACGAGAGCGAGCGGTGGAGCGAGGTATCTCAGCGAGACCGTCTCGGGATGACGCCGGGCCACTTCGCGGCGCCATCGGCCGTACTCGTGGTATTGCCGGGCAAGCCGGCGCAGGCTTCCACGCGGCCGGTAGCTCACGCGCATTCGCGGGGTGAACCACACCAGTCCGCCGGTGGCGCGGATCCGATGATTGAGCTCCCAGTCCTGCGCCCGCACCATGGACTCGTCGAAGCCGCCGACCCGATCGAGCGCCGAGCGGCGGAAGCAGCCGAGGTACACGGTGAGCGCAGGCCCCGGCTCGCCGCCGATGTGGAAAGCGGCACTACCGACGCCGAACCACGACGTCATCGCGGCGGCTACCGCCTGCTCGAAGTCGGTCACGCCATCAGCACCCATGATGCCGCCGACGTTGTCAGCGCCTGTCTGCTCCAAGGTCGCGACGGCGACGTCGATGTAGTCGGCGGGGATGATGGCGTGGCCGTCGACGCGGACGATGATGTCGTGATCAGCAGCCGCGATCGCGGCATTGAGGGCGGCAGCGGTGCGCCCGGTGGGGTTGGGCACGAGACGCACGCGTGCGTCCGCGGCGGCGAGTTGGCGGGCGATCTCGTCCGTGCGATCGCGCGAGGGGCCGAGAGCGAGGACCACCTGCACGGGTCCGCCGTAGGCGGATGACAGGATCGCCTCGACGGCCTCGGCGAGGTGCGCCTCCTCGTCCAGGACGGGCATGACGGCCGAGACTCCCGGACGCGCGCTCGCCGAATCACCCACGACCGGAAGGGTAGCCTTTCGGACATGAGGTCTCGGCTGCCCGTTGTGGCGCTCGGAGTGCTCCTCGCCGTCCTGCTCGCTCTTCTCGTAGCCTCGCTCGGCGGCCCGCCCGCGGCCGTGGCCGTCGTAGCGGTCATCGGGCTGGTGGTTGGCGCCGTGCTCGGACAGTCGCTCATGTGGGCGCGCGCGAGCGTCGGGCGCGTCGTGCGCATCGAGCAGTCGACGGGAAAGCGCCTCGAGGAGATGCGCGCGACGGCGGCCAAGCGCCACGAACTGGTCTTCAAGGCCGCTCGTGAAGCCCGGGACCGAGCGACCAGCGCGGAACGCGAGGCGCGGCGTGCGGCATCGGCCGCGCCGCGCATCCAGGAGGTCGCGAAGCAGCAGCGGGCGGACATACGAGACATGCGCCTGTCCATCATTGACCGAGTCGACGACCAGGTCGTGCTGCTCGAGGACTACATGCAGTTGATGCGGCTCGTCCCGATGCCCTTGCCCATGCCTCGCCCCGGCACCTGGGCGGCTTCCGAGGATCTGCTTCTTTGGCTGGCGGGCTATGTCCTGGAGCACCGGCCGAGTGTCGTCGTGGACCTCGGCAGCGGGCAGTCGAGCGTGTGGATGGCCGGGGCGATGCGTACGGCGGGGTATGCCGGCCGGGTGATGGGAATCGACCATGACGAGACGTATGCGCAGGCCACGCGCGATCTTGCGCGGCGGCAGGGGCTTGACGATTGGCTCACGGTGATTCATGCACCACTGCGTGACCAGGTCATCGCTGGACGCGATGCGCCCTGGTACGACCTTGATGCGCTTGGCTCCCTCGACCGGATCGACCTGCTGTGCATTGACGGCCCACCGGGGCAGGGCACGGCCCAGGCTCGCTGGCCGGCTCTGCCGGCCCTGCACGACCGCCTTGCACCGGGCGCGACGGTCGTGCTCGATGACATGATCCGCCGGGATGAGCAGGAGATCCTCGACGACTGGCTCGCGATGTATCCCGGCTTCGGCGTGGAGCGGCTGTCCTTCGAGAAGGGTGCCGCGATCCTGCGGCAATCGAGCGATCCGGACCGCTAGTCGCAGCGCACCTTGTCGGCGGTGGTGGGCGCCGTGATCACATCCTGCTCGCGCTCGGTTGAGGTGGTCGGATCCGCCTGGACGTCCACCACGACGCTCTCGACCCCGGCATATGCGGTTCCCAGGACGATGGTGATCGTCGCCGACGCGTCGTCCGCCACGGTGGAAGCACCGGGGAGTGCGGCAAGCACCGTTCGGGCCGCCTCAGCGGACGCAGCGTCGTGTCGGATCTGGGTCGTCGCGTAGTCGGGGCGGTCCGCATCGGCGATCTCCGAGACCGTGAAGCCCTGGGCCTCGAGCGCCGCCGCGACCTCGGCCGCGCGCCCTGCGACACCGCTGCCGTTGAGCACGCGGATCGTGATCTGCTCAGGCTGCACCGTGATGTCTGACTTCGCTGGAGACTGGGCGCCCCCCGAGGACTTCTTGGGCTTGATCCACGGGACGTCGTCGATGATCGACCGCCACAGGGGCACGGCGGCAGCCTCATCGACGAGCACGTTCTCCCCGTCGCCACGCTCCACCCAGGGCATCGTCAGGAAGGTGATGTCCCCCGGAGCGATGCCCCGAACGCTCAGAGCGAGGTCGCGCAGGACGTCGATCTCAGCCAGGCCCGGGTCCGTCGTGAGACCGGACGTCGCTGCATCGAGAGTCGAGTAGAGCTTCACAGGGTTGAGCAGGAGTCCGGTCGAGGAAGCCTCGCGGATCATCGACGAGAGGAAAGCCTGCTGGCGCTTGATGCGGCTGAGGTCGCTGCCGTCGCTCAGGGTCTTGCGGGCACGGACGAAAGAAAGTGCCTGCTCACCATCGACCACGCTGACGCCGGCAGGGAGCTCGAGGTCGCTCGCGGGATCGCTTGCGGGTTCGGTCAGGCACACCTCGACGCCACCGAGCGCATTGACGACGTTCTTGAAGCCCTCGAAGTCGATGACCGCGAAGTTGTCGATGGTGATGCCCGTCATCTGCTCCACGAGCTTGACGGTGCATCCGGGGCCGCCGACCTCGAACGCCGTATTGAACTTCGCCTCAAAGGCCCCGACGGTCTGGCCGTCGACCTCGCACTCGGGAAGCATGACCCAGGTATCGCGAGGGATGCTCACGGCCGTGGCGAAGGAGCGGTCGGCCGCGAGGTGCAGCAGGATCGTGGTGTCAGAGCGCTCGCCGGTGTAGAGATCGGGATCGCCGTACTTCTTGTTGGTCTGTCCCTCGCGGCTGTCGCTGCCCATGAGCAGGACATTGAGTGCCTGGTAGTTGCCCTGGTCGTCGACCACCTGGATGGGCTCATGCTCGCGACCGGTGGTCTGACTGATGTCGATGGCCGTGATGTTGCCCTCGAGGCGACTGGAGGCCACCTGGATCCCGACACCGGTCAGCGTGAGTGCCAGGACGGTCACCGCTGCCACGCTCAGCAGGACGCGGGACCAGTGCTGACGCATGCGACCCGCTCCCTCCATGGCTCCGGTCTCAGCGTACGGCCGATCGCCGTCACGCTGCGCCCTAGGGACGTCCACTGACCGGACAGGGTTCCCCGGGCGCGAACCCCCGCGCGGGCCCGGATCGTGGGGGAGTCTCCTGGGAATGTGATCAGAGTGACCTGTGCGTTGGGTGAGTCGCCTTGCCTCGTGCCGACCCCTCAGGCACCCTCGTGTGGTGAGAATCCTCGCGGCGGTGACGGCTGCCCTCGTCATCCCCGCCACGCTCACTCTTCCCGTGGCCGGCAGCTTCGCCGACGATCGCGATCCGGTGCGCGCCGAGGTCACCACGATCGACCTCGATGGCGTGGACTCCGGGTCCTTGGCCTCCACTCCGGCGGGCTCCACGCCGGTGCCCGTCGCAGGCGAGGACCATGCCCACGAGCGCATCGGGCCGCGCGCGGCACTGCGCCCCGCTGCGGCCATCCCGCCGACGGCGACAGACAACTTCGGCCTCGTGGGGATCACCGCAGCCGAGGCCTTCGACCCAGGCACCCGCATCGTCATGCGCGTGCGTCAGGGCGGCCAATGGCTACCGTGGATGGAGATCCCGATCAGTGACCACCTGCCCGATCCAAACACCGAGGAGGGGCAGCGAGCCCGCTTCGCGACCGAGCCGGTCATCACGAGCAACGCCGACGGGGTGCAGGTCCGCATCGACACCCCCTCGGGCGAGGTTCCCGTCGACACCGACCTCACCCTCGTCGACAACCCCGAGCGACCGGAGGATGCCGACCTGGAGGGCGACCTCCCAGCCGGCTCGGCGCAGGCGTCCGTCAGGAAGCCGACGATCATCACTCGTGCCCAGTGGGGCGCAGACGAATCCCTGCGCCGGGGCAACACGTCGTACTCCGACACGGTCAAGGTCGCGTTCGTCCATCACGTCGTCTCGACCAACGACTACACCGCCGCCCAGGCGGCCCAGCAGATGCGCAACGTCTACTCCTGGTTCACTGAGGGGATCAAGGTCAATGACTTCGGCTACAACTTCATGGTCGATCGGTTCGGGCGCATCTACGAGGGGCGTGCAGGAGGGGTAAACCGGGCCGTCATCGGCGCCCACACCTCGGGCTTCAACGCGGAGACTTTCGCCGTGTCGTTCCTGGGCAACGCGGACACGCTCAATCCGAACGCCCCGACGAAGGAGAAGATCCTCGATGCGATGAGCGACCTCATCGCATGGAAGTTCGAGATCCACGACGTCAATCCGCTCGGATCGGCCGTACTCACATCCGCGGGCCCCGGTCCGGGTCAGGGCACCACATCGATGTACTGGCCCGGCGAGAAGGTCACTTCCAAGACGATCGCCGGTCACGGTGACATCGGTGCCACGTCGTGCCCGGGCGAGTTCCTGAGGCCGTCGCTGGATCACATCCGCCTCGCGGTGTCTGCGCGGCAGGGTCGCAACTTCTACCCGCCGTCGATCACCGGTGATCGCATCGCCTGGGGCTCTGGCGGCACCATCACGCTGAATCCCCGATCCAATGGTCAGATGTCGGCCTCGCTGGTCGTCTCCAACGCCTGCGGGGATCCGGTCCGGACGTTGAGCGCCTCGACCGACACGGCCGCCACCGTGCCGTTCACGTGGGATCTGCGTGATGACAAGGGCAAGGCCGTCCCGCCCGGCCTGTACACGTTCGAGATCTCCGCGACCAGCAACGGGACGCGACTGTTCCCCTGGTCGGGGACCGCCCGCATCTCCGCGACGGCCGACTCGCCGCCGGATCCGTGCACGCCGCCCGAGCAGTTCACCCTGGCCGGCACCGGGTACGGCCACGGCGTCGGCCTGTCCCAGTGGGGCGCGTACGCGATGGCCACGTCAGACCCCAAGCGCTGGAGCGCCAAGCGGATCGTCGAGTACTACTACCAGGGGGAGAGCGCCTCGCAGTCGGCCAAGGTCGAGTCGGTCCCCGACGCCGGTGATGTCCGCATCGGCATCCTCTATCAGGCGACGCAGGCCAACGCCCGCGTCGAGAACCTCGGGGGCTCAGGCGCTCAGATGCACGTCACTTTCGGTCAGAAGTCCCTCGTCTTCGGGCCGGAGGCGCAGATCACGTTCGCACCCTCAGGACGCTTCGTCAACGTGCGGCGCACGGACTCCGGCCAGGTGGAGAAGTTGGGGCGGGGACGCACCGTGACCGTGCGGTGGTCAGGCACACGTGACCCCGGTTCAGCTGGATCCGCTACGTCCTTGCTCAACGTGACCGGACCCAACGAGTCGTTCTCCAGCCCGGGGCACCGTTACCGGTACGGAACCGTCGACATCACCGCGCTGCAGACTTCCAACGGGCGTCGTCTCGCCGTCGTCAACACCCTCCGCCTGGGCGACGAGTACCTGAAGGGCATCGCGGAGGTCAATCCCACGTGGCCCGATGCGGCCCTGGAGGCGCAGGCCATCGCGTCGCGCTCGTATGCGCTGTCGCAGGTGGCCCGCGGGCTCGATGCCGACTGCGGATGCCACATGGACGATGGCGACGGCCCGAAGTACGACCAGACCTTCCGGGGGTGGCTCGCCGAGAGCCAGTACGGCGACCCCAATCGCTGGGCCGAGGCGGTCGACGCGACGCGGACGGGCGATTCCAGTGGTCTTGCCGCGACGTTCGAGGGCAAGCCCGTCAACGCCTACTACACGGCCGCGACCGGGGGGCACACCCTCGCGGCATCCGATGTCTGGGGCGGATCGTCGATCCCGTGGGCGCGAGGAGTCCCCGATAGGTGGAGCCTGGAGGCACCGGGCAATCCCTATCGCTCATGGAACGTCGTCCTCAGCCAGCAGCGCGCGACCGAGATCTTCGGCGTCGAGGACATCATGGAGTTGATCCTCCGGACGGATCCGACGACCGGCGCGGCCACGCAGATCAAGGCGCGAGGTCTCGATGGCACGAGCAACACGATCTCCACGCAGAAGCTGCGCCAGGCAGTGGGGTACACGACGATGAAGTCGACGTTCATCACGGCCATCACCGATCAGGATGTCGCCGGGTCGTCTCCGGTGCCCAAGGGAGGGGTCTCCCTCGTCGCCAACCCCAAGGGCAATGTTCCCAACGGCACCTTGGTGACGCTGTCGGGTGTCATCAAGAACCCGCGGCCGGGCCTGATCGTCCAACGCCAGGTACAGGTCAACCGCGGTGCCTGGCAGGACCGCAATACGGCTGTGCCCGATGCCTCGGGCAGGTTCGCCTTCGGCGTCCCGGTCACGGGCAAGGGCACGACGTACGCGTGGCGGGTGGTCGTGCTCGACGGAGGCGTCCCGGTGGCGAGCAGCCGCAAGCGCGTCGCGACGGTGCTCTAGGCGCTCTGCTCGGCCCCGAGGTCCGCCCGCCCCACCCCCGCTCAAGGACACGAAGTCGTCGTTTAAGACGGCCAAAGCGGACAGAACGACCGCCTAAACGACAACTTCGTGTCCTTGACCATGGCAGGGGTGCGCCAGGGCAGGGGTGCCGCGCGGCCGGGGTGCAGCGGGGCAGGGGTGCGGCCCGGCCGGGGCGGTGCTCTAGCCGCCTATCCGGCGACGTGCCCGATTCGCCATCACGGACAGCAGCGACAGGCTCGACATGATCGATCCGGCGCTGCCGAAGGATCCGATGCTGAGCACGCTCGCAAAGGATCCGATCGATCCGATCGACAGCGCAGATCCCACCGAGCCGATGCTCAGGACCGAATTCCTTGAGCCGATGCAGAGCAGGGAGTTCGTCGAGCCGATGCTCCAGCGGGAGGTGGGTCCAACGGCCATGACCTCATCCTGCCTCAACGTCGATGCCCTCTTCAACGAGCACCGAGTCCAGGTTGTGCCCGGTGCCTCCCGCGACCAGCAGCGCAGCGCTGGCGGTGACGAGGGGACCGGCGAGGGCGAGCACGTCCACGTCCGGGTCCGGTTCCACGATCGCGAAGCGCTCGGAGCCTCGGACGCCGCGAGCAGCGAGGACGGAGCGCGCGCGGTCCATCGTGTCGCGGTGCGTCCACTCCTGGCCGGCGCTGCGGATCAGCGGCCACGCCGGATCCGGGGTGTCGTAGGGGACGAAGTTGTCCGGATGCGCGCGCATCGCGACCGCTGCGTCGGTCACCCCGGTCGGCACATCACCGCGCTCGGGAAGGCCGAACGGCGCCAGCGACACCAGGACGACATCGCGTGCGCCGGAGCCGAGCTCGAGGTGCTCACGGTGGGTGACGTAGACGTCCGCTTCCGAAGGTCGGGCATCGGGTGAGAAGACCGCACCGGTCGCGGCACAG
This sequence comes from Candidatus Nanopelagicales bacterium, assembly GCA_023264215.1. Next base: position 3,819 of record JALQSY010000034.1, on the reverse strand, counting down.
GCACCGAGCCAGACCACGCGCTGCCAGTGCAGGGGCAGGTCCACGACGACGACGTCACCGGGCTCGACGTCGAGGTCGTCCCTGAGCAGTCCGGCGGTCTTCGCGATGGCGTTGCCCAGGCTCGCGGCCGAGAGCTCCATCCGCTCGCCCGTTGCCAGATCTCGATAGGTGAGCATCGGCGACGCGGGATCGGTCCCCATGCGGGCGAGGAGGGCGGCGTACGGGGTCATCGATCACACGCTAGCCGTAGGCTCGATACGTGCTCACGATCACGGCCCCTGACCAGGTGTCGGGCTTGCCGTGGTGGCCGCTCATCCTGCTCGTCGCGGCCCTGGTCGCCTTCAACGTCATCAATAACAAGGTGGCGCCGCAGCGGCACTACCTGCTCTGGGCGGTCGGCGGATCCTTCGGGGTCCTGGCGATCGGACTGCTTGACGGCAACAGCTGGACCGACATGGGGCTGGGCTGGGGCTACCTCGTGCCGGGCTTCATCTGGGGCGTCGGCTGCGTCGTGGTGGTCACGGTCGGCTATCTCGTCGCGGCCTCCTTCCGCAAGGGCCGCAATGCGATGCACGACGAGCGCGTCGCCGAACTCAGCGGGCCCCGGCTGATGTTCCAGGCGCTGGTGGAAGTGCCCTTCGGCACGGTGCTGTTCGAGGAGATCGCCTTCCGGGCGGTGCTGTTCTCGATGCTGGCCCGGCGCTTCGGCATCGTCTGGGCGATCGTGATCTCCGCCGTACTCTTCGGGCTCTGGCACATCCTGCCCTCGATCGGCACGCACGAGCAAAGTGCTGCGCTCGGCTCCGTGGTCGGCGAAGGCAAGCGCGGAAACATCCTCGCGGTAGTGCTCTCGGTCATCACCACGACCGTCGCCGGCGTGGTATTCGCCCTGCTGCGGCTCCTGTCCGGGAGTGTCCTGGCGCCCATGGGGCTGCACTGGGCGACCAATGGCATGGGCTATTTCTTCTCCTGGACGATCATCCGGTGGCGTCGACGACGCGCTTGACCCCGTGAATCTGAGAGGCTTCCACCATGGCGAGTTCGACCCCACCTGCTGCGACGAAAGCACCGAAGAAGCCCGGGTTCTGGAGGCGCATCACGACGCCGCCGCCCGATGCCGAACTGACCTCTGCCCAGCGGTTCTACAACTCGATCTCATCGATCCCGATGTTCGTGGTCGCCATGACCTGGCTCGTCTCGACGTTCTTCACCTGGGCGCCCTCACTGAGCCCGGTATATCGCGCTGAGGGCTTCTCCCTCAGTCTCATCACGTGGTTGATCTTCGCCCTCGATCTCACGATTCGCTTCGTCCTGGATCCCAAGAAGAAGGACTTCATGAAGCGCAACTGGCCCTTCGCCATTGCGCTGCTGTTCCCTCCCTTGCGCATCATCCTCGTCATCGCCGCGGTGATGAGGGTGGCGCGAGACCGCAACGCCCTGGCCAAGATCGTCGGCCTCTACGCCGTCTATGCCGTCCTCACGGTGGTGATCTTCGGCTCCCTCTTCACGCTGATGTTCGAGATCAACGCCCCGGGCGCCAACATCACGTCCTACGGCGATGCGGCCTGGTGGGGCTTCGTCACGGTCACGACCGTCGGCTACGGGGACTTCACGCCGGTGACGGTCGGCGGTCGGGTGGTCGCCGTCTTCATCATGTTCACCGGGGCGGCGGCGGTCGGTGCTGTCACCGCCGCCGTCGCCAGTCGCTTCATCACCTCGGGCTCGTCCTCGACCAGCTCCGGGCAGTCACAGGAGTCACAGCAGACTCAGGCACCCGTCGACCCGCATCCGTCCCCCGCAATCGGACCAACGCCGTCGCGCGAGGATGCGCGCCTCGAGGACGTCATGGACCACCTGCGCGAGATGGAGGAGCAGATGCGTCGCATCGCCGATCGTCTCGGCGAGGCTCCTGCGACGCGCGGCAGCGAGGGTGGATGACTTGTCCCCTGCCACCTCCTACGATGACCTGACCACTCCGGGTGCGCGCGCGCATCCCTCTTCCCCCGAAGGAGTCGCCGGCATGGACTCGGGCGCTGCACGCCTCGACCAGGACCAGGCAGAGGCTGCGCTGTCTGATCGCGATCGGCGAATCCTGGAGTTCGAGCGGCAGTGGTGGAAGTACGCCGGTGCCAAG
>JALQSY010000034.1:0-1675 GCA_023264215.1 Candidatus Nanopelagicales bacterium | reverse complement strand
AGGCCATCCGCGACCTGTTCGATATGAGTTCCACGCGCTACTACCAGATCCTCAATGGCCTCATCGACACTCCCGAGGCGCTCGCCTTCGACCCCATGCTGGTCAAGAGGCTCCGGCGCATGCGCTCGGCCCGTCAGCGCGTCCGCTCCGCGCGCCGCCTGGGCATCGATCTCGACGCGCGCTAATCGCCGACGAGCCCTCGGGCTGCGGCGTCCGGCATGCCGCTGACGTGCATGCCCGCCAGGGGTGGTCGCACCAGGATGTCTACGAGGTGCTCGGTGATCGCGACCCCGTCGGGTCCGTAGCTGAACTGAGCGATCGAGTCGCCCGCTCGAGACACGGCTCCGGCCGGATCCAGTCGATCCAGTGCGACCTGCCAGATCTCGGCCGACATCAGCCCGAGCCGGGTGTCGTCCTGGTGCCGGTGCAGGCGCTCGCCGAGGTCGACCTGGGCGATCGCATCGAGGCCTCGACGCGCGTAGGTGTCCACGAGAAGGGCGAATTCCACGCCGTACCCGCAGGGGATGGGCAGCGACTCGATGTGGCTGCGCCGTACGGCGCACTCCCCTGCGAGGGGCTGGGCCACGCCGGCGAGTTCGGGCCAGTGGAGGTTGAGCAATGGGCGGGCAACCAGCTCGGTGACGCGTCCGCCGCCCATCGCGCGTCGGCCGCCGTCGGTGACCAGCGGTCGGTCGTAGCAGGCCTTGACCAGGCAGATGGCCGGGTCGGAAAGGATCGGTCCGAGCAGGGCCACGACGTAGTCGGATGTGAACGAGCGGAGATCGGCGTCGAGGAAGACGATGACGTCGCCCGCGCTGGAGGCGGTTCCACGCCACATCGCCTCGCCCTTGCCCGGCACCGTCGGAATCGTGGGAAGGATCTCGGTCGTCGCGAGTACGCGGGCCCCGGCCGCGCGGGCGACGTCGGCCGTGGCGTCGACGCTGTCGGAGTCGATCACGAGCAGATCGTCGACCAGCGCGCTCGGCCCTGCCATGAGGTCCCGGCGGATGGCGGCCACGATTCGCCCGACCGTGGCCTCCTCGTCCCGGGCGGGGATGATGACGGTGACGCCCTGGCCGCCCTTGGCGGCCTGGACCCGCTCCCGCGGCCAGTGGGCGGCGTCGGTGGTCCGGTCGGCGAACCATGCGTGGGCTGCGGGGTGCACCCCTCTAGTCTGCCGGGCTTGGCCCTGCGAGCGGGGTGGTGGGTGCGACCGGTCCCAGCAGGGGCGCCCCCGGCCCTGGGTTTGCACTCTCGGGTGGAGAGTGCTAAAACTGTCTTAGCACTCGGGCAGTCAGAGTGACAGCACCATCAGTAGTCCAGGCCGGTGAGGTCCCGTCGGATACGGGGCCGTCCGTCGCGGGCATCGGCCGCGAAGGAGGGGATCCCCCCTCACGTCGTTCCCGGGAGGAACCTCACCCCATGGCAAAGATCATCGCATTCGATGAGGAGGCCCGTCGGTCGCTCGAGCGTGGCATGAACGTGCTCGCCGACGCGGTCAAGGTAACCCTTGGACCCCGCGGACGTAACGTCGTTCTCGAGAAGAAGTGGGGCGCCCCCACCATCACCAACGATGGTGTGTCCATCGCGAAGGAAATTGACCTTGACGACCCGTTCGAGAAGATCGGCGCGGAGCTCGTCAAAGAGGTCGCAAAGAAGACCGATGATGTCGCCG
>JALQSY010000349.1 GCA_023264215.1 Candidatus Nanopelagicales bacterium | reverse complement strand
ACCGTCTATCGCCGCTACGCCGGTCGCGATGAGGTCCTGGGCGCAGCCTTGGACTACCTGCGCGACGACCTGCCCGCTGCCCCGCCCCTGGGATCCGCGCGCGAGCGCCTCGAGCTGGTGCTGGAGTCGATCCGCACGCCGATGATGGCCACGCGCAGCGGTCGGATCATGGCGCAGGTCATCTCAGCGAGCGCCCAGCATCCGGACTTCCTCGCGTCGTTCCACGAGCGAGTGCTCGGACCGCGCAGGAAGCAGCTCGTCGCAATCCTGCAGGAGGGTGTCGACGAGGGCTGGGTCGATCCGCACCTCGACCTCGACGCGGTCGCGACGCTGCTCGTCGGACCGATGATCTTCGTGAAGATGTGGCACGGCACGCCGATGGCGGATACCCCGACCGCGCAGGTCCTCGACCTCGCGCTGCGGGGGATCGGGGTCAAGAATCCCGCCACCTGTTCGTGATCGGCTGGCGCCGGTCACGTCCGAAGGCGCGCAGTGAGATCTTGGTCCCCGGCGGATACTGACGGCGCTTGTACTCCGCGGCGTCGGTGAGCGCGATGACGCGCTCGACCGTGTCGGCGTCGAAGCCCTGCGCGACGAGGTCGGCCAGGCTGCGGTCGTGCTCGACGTAGTCGTCGAGGATGTCGTCGAGCAGCGCGTAGTCCGGCAGGGAGTCCTGGTCGAGCTGGCCCGGGCGCAGTTCGGCGCTCGGGGGCTTGTCGATCGAGTTGGGCGGGATCGGCGGTGTCTCGCCGCGGCGCTCGGCCTCGGCATTGCGCCAGCGGGCCAACTCCCACACGAGCGTCTTGGGGACGTCCTTGATCGGGGCGAAGCCACCGACCGCGTCGCCGTAGATCGTGGAGTAGCCCACGGAGATCTCGCTCTTGTTGCCGGTCGCGAGGACCAGGTGCCCCTCTGCATTCGACAGGGCCATGAGCGTGACACCGCGCACGCGCGCCTGGAGGTTCTCCTCGGCGAGGCCGGACAGGTGCAGTGAGTCGTCGAAGGCATCCACCATCGGCACGATCGGCACCGTGCGGTAGAGCAGGCCGGTGCGCGCGGCGAGGTCCGCCGCGTCGGCCACCGAGTGCTCCGAGGAGTAGGCGCTGGGCAGCGAGACGCCGTGCACGCGCGGTGCCCCGAGCGCATCGCACGCCAA
>JALQSY010000348.1 GCA_023264215.1 Candidatus Nanopelagicales bacterium | reverse complement strand
TCCGCTCAACGTCGCGTGGGCAAACGCCGAAGAGAGCAGCGCGGACATGCTCGCGCACGTCACCGCGGCGCAGGCCGAACACGCGTTGCCAGAGGTCGGGTCGCTCCTGATCCTCGGCGAGGAGGCCCTCGACCACGGCAGCGCGGGCCTCGACGTGATCACCGAGCGCCCGAACCCGGAGACGGGGCGGCTTGAGGTCGTGCGCAACGAGGATCTGATTGACACGTTCATCTCGGACCTGACCGGATCGAACATCGACGTGCTCGTCATCGACCCCGTGACCGAGTTCAACGGCGGCGACGAGAACAGCCGGTTCCACGCGCGCATGCTCAATCGGGCCTTCAAGGAGATCGCGCAGGCAACAGGCGTCGCGATCATCTACTGGTCCCACACCGGCAAGCCGCCGGAGGGCAAGCGCCCCGACTGGTACATCCACGACATGTACGCGCAGCGCGGCTCGTCGCAGAACGTCGGCTCGGTGCAGGGCATGGCGACGCTCGCGCCGCTCCTGCCGCAGGTGCGGTACGAGGAGAAGGACGGCAAGCCCGTGCGCAAGGCGGTGAACGCGACAGAGGCGTGGGCGCTGTGGCGCGCGGGCAAGAACGGGAGCCGCGACAACCTGATCACCTTCACGACCGTGAAGATGAAGCGGTACAAGGCGCTCCCATCCTACGCCTACCGCATCCGCACGTCGAAGCACGACCCCGACATCCCGGTCGTCGAGTACCTCGACCCCGGCGTGGCCGACGCGCTGATCTCGGCCGCAGCCGACGCGGCCGCATCGACGGAGCAGTCTGCGCTGACCGAGGTTGTGGTGCGCGCGCTGGGTGAGGGGCGACACAGCCGCACCGCCGTCAACGCGGCGCAGATCGAGGGCCTGCCCAAGAACATGCGTGCCTCCCGCCCGACGACGCAGCGCATTCTGCGGCACTGGGTACCCGAGCGGACGCAGGTCGTCGATGGCGTCACCTACGCCATCTACGCGGTCTTCGATGGCGAGAGCGATGGCTTCGCGCTCGACATCCGCGAGGTCGAATAATGCGTGCCGGTGCCGGGCATGTCGGCCTATGCCAGCTCGTGGCACTCAGGCATTGCCAACAAAATCAATGGGTTAAGTCGTCTGGCCAGTATGCCAGTGCCGGCTTCGGCACGGGCATACCGCGCT
>JALQSY010000347.1 GCA_023264215.1 Candidatus Nanopelagicales bacterium | reverse complement strand
CGAGTTCCTCCGCCTTCGCCCGGCTCATGACCACCACGGCAGCAGCGCCGTCGGATATCTGGGAGGCCGAGCCGGCCGTGATGGTGCCGTCCTTGGCGAAGGCAGGACGCAGGCCGGCGAGCGACTCCACGGTCGTGTCCGCTCGGATGCCCTCGTCACGCGCGAAGACGATCGGATCGCCCTTGCGCTGCGGGATCTCGACGGCCGCGATCTCGTCGTCGAAGACCCCTGCCTCCTGGGCCGCGGCCGCGAGTCGATGCGACCGCGCGGCGAAGGCGTCCTGATCCTCGCGCGTGAGGCCGTACCGCGCGTTGTAGCGCTCGGTCGACTCGCCCATCGCGCATTCGTCGAAGGCGCAGGTGAGCCCGTCGAAGGCCATCGAGTCGGTCACCGACCAGTCGCCGTACTTCACGCCCTCGCGCGAACCCATGAGCAGGTGCGGGGCGTTGGTCATCGACTCCATGCCACCGGCGACCACGATGTCGAACTCCCCGGCCCGGATGAGCTGATCGGCGAGCGCGATCGCGTCGAGCCCGGAAAGACAGACCTTGTTGATCGTCAGCGCCGGCACCTCCATGCCGATGCCCGCCTTGACCGCCGCCTGGCGCGCCGTGATCTGGCCCGTGCCCGCCTGCAGTACCTGACCCATGATCACGTAGTCCACCTGGTCGGGTGTGACGCCCGAGCGCTCGAGTGCGGCCTTGATGGCCACACCTCCGAGGTCCGCGGCGGACAGGCCCTTGAGCGAGCCCAGGAGCCGGCCCATGGGGGTGCGGGCACCGGCGACGATGACGGACATGGCACCTCCGAGTGCGGCCCCGCGGGGCCCTTGACACGATGGAGTCACCCTAGCGAGGAGGCCCCATGGCACGGGATCCGATGGCCGCGACCGAGCCCGTCATCACCCGCATCGACCACGTCGGCATCGCCGTGCCCGATCTCGACGAGGCCATCCGCTTCTACGCCGATGCCTTCGGCGTCACGGTCGTCCACGAGGAGGTCAACGAGGAGCAGGGCGTGCGCGAGGCGATGCTGGCCGTCGGCGACTCCTTCATCCAGCTCCTGGCCCCCCTTCGCCCGGACTCCCCCATCGGCAAGTTCCTCGATCGCCAGGGGCCCGGAATCCAGCAGGTGGCGTACACGGTCGACGACATCGAGGTGGCAGCCGAGCGCCTGCGAGCCGCCGGTGTCCGGATGC
>JALQSY010000346.1 GCA_023264215.1 Candidatus Nanopelagicales bacterium | reverse complement strand
CCGCTCACCCTTGCCGTTGCCCATGCCGTGGCTGACGCATCGGAGCCATGCTCGGGAGATGACGTCGTCGCGGTATTCGATGCCGAGCACGCCGACGACGTCCGAGCTGCGCTCGCCCGACTGCGCGCGCTTGCACTCGTGTGGGGCACGGACGCTGGCCTGCGGCTCGTGCGCACCGCGAGGGAGTCGTTGCTCGCAGATGGTCGAGAGCCGATCCCGTGGCCCCCTCCGCCGATTCCCACCATCGCGCGCGGCTCCGATCTGGTGAATCGCACCGCGGGCCAGCACGCCCTCGCCACGGTCATGGGTGTCACAACGATCGCCGAGGCGTGGGCGGGTGACCAGGCCCCCGGCGTCCTGCGCAAGGGCGGCATCGCGATGCGCGACCTCACCGCCGTCGCGCGACAGGTCGACACGGAGGAGCGCGTGGCCGCCCTGTGGATCGAGACGGCCTTCGCCGCCGGCCTCGTCGATCGTGACGAGGACGACCTCTGGCGTCCGACCCCCGACTACGACGCCTGGCATGACCTGCCGCTCGCGGATCAGTGGGTGACCCTCGCCCGGGCGTGGTGGACCTCGACGCGCGCACCCTCGCTCGTCGGCGCATCAGCGAACGCGCTGTCCGTCGACGTCGAGCAGCGCGGTCAACCGCTACTCCGCGATCAGATCGTGTCTATTCTCGCCGAGCTTCCTGCAGGGGAGGCGCCCACCAATCCGGACACAATCCTCGATGCGCTGCATGCTCGCGCGCCACGCCACATCGCACCCGACCGTGACGACCAGGCGCGCGCGGTGATCGACGAATTGGAGACTCTGGGATTCACCGGAGGGGGTGCTCTGTCGCACATGGGCGCACTCGCGGCCACTGGTGAAACGGACGCAGTGGGCGCGGCATCAGCGGCCATGCCGTCGCCGCTGGATCACGTGCTGTTGCAGGCGGATCTCACCGCGGTCGCGCCCGGGCCGCTCATCCCCGATCTCGCGCGAGACCTGCGACTCCTTGCCGACGTCGAGAGCACCGGGGGGGCGATCGTCTATCGCTTCACGGCTGACTCGGTGCGCCGCGCACTGGATGCCGGCCGCGATCCCACATGGCTGCACTCCTTCCTCGCCCGCATCTCGCTCACTCCGGTGCCGCAACCCCTGACCTACCTCATCGACGACGCCGCGCGAAGGCACGGCATCGTGCGCGTCGGCATTGCGACCGCCTACATCCGATGCGATGACGAGTCCGCCCTCGCCGCGCTGCTGGCCGACC